>CAZXTX010000139.1:2829-7827 GCA_964643695.1 uncultured Mariniphaga sp.
TCACAATAATTAACGACTTTTCAATCTTTTTTTCAATCTTTGCACATTAATACTATTAAGAAAAATTAAAATGAGTTGTAACGGATGCTCATTCAACACTATATATACTGAAGAAAAAAATGATGTTTTCAATTGGTTAAATGATTTACCTGACACATCCGACCAGTTTGATATTGTTGAAGTAAAATTTAAAACCACACGGAAAGAGTTTTTCAGAAACAGCGATGGAATACATTTAAAAAGAGGCGACAAGGTTGTTGTGGCAACTTCGCCGGGCCATGATGTGGGAACGGTCAATCTTATCGGATATATGGCTGAAAAACAGTATAAAAGAAAGGTGAAAAATCCCGGACGATATACGTTAAACAACATCTACCGCAAAGCAACCGAAAACGATTTGGAAATTTTGACCGAAGCCAGAAACCGTGAAAAACAAACTTTAATACGATCCCGCCAAATTGCCTCATTTCTTAATCTCGAAATGAAGATTGGCGAAGTTGAATTCAGAGGTGACGGTAAAAAAGCAATTTTCTATTATTTAGCCAATGGGCGTGTTGATTTTCGTGAACTGATAAAACACTATGCCCGCGAGTTTGGTATAAAAGTGGAAATGAAGCAGATTGGTGCAAGACAGGAGGCCGGACTGGTTGGAGGAATTGGTTCATGCGGAAGGGAACTTTGCTGCTCCAGCTGGCGAACCGATTTTTCAAGTATATCTTCCGATGCAGCCCAAAAACAGGGACTTTCACCATCGGCACAAAAAATGGCGGGTGCCTGCGGAAAACTTAAATGCTGCCTGCTTTATGAATTGGATATTTATATTGAAGCACGTCAGGAGTTCCCCGAAGAACTTCTCTATCTTGAAACTGCAAAGGGTTTGGCAAAACCGGTAAAAACCGACTATCTGAAAAAAGAGATATGGTTTACTATTCAGGATAATGCTCTGTCAGGCACCTTCAGCCTTTCTCTTAAAGAGGTGAAAGATATTATTCAGAAAAACAAGCGCGGAATTAAACCGGATTTGTCACCGAAAGAAGTCGATATTCCTTCTGAAATAGGCTGGGAAAAAATGAATAATGAAAAAATTGACCGGTTTGAAAACAAAAAGGACAAAAAGAAGAAAAACCGTCAAAAAAGAAGCGGATATAAAAGAGACCGCACACATAAAAAAGCCGAATAAGATATCAGGTATTATTTTTTATTCCGGGAGGCAATTCAATGGTTCTTAACCTGTTTTTGCAAAGGTTATATGTATTCAGTTTTTTAATTTGTCGGCTTGCAGGGACTCGAACCCTGGACCCGCTGATTAAGAGTCAGCTGCTCTACCACCTGAGCTACAAGCCGGATTGATGCAAAAGTAGGTATTTACATTATAAAATTATGTATTGATTCAGAAAAAACAGATTTTGAGTTAATGAAAATTTGAGAAATGTTCTTTAGAACTTTTTGTTTCAAGTATGAATTATTCTTACCTGAATTAAATTTCACTAATCTTTCCCAATCAATTTCTCCATTAGATTTACAAAAATCAATAGTAAATTCCTTTGTAAATAAGTTAATCATTTGAGAATATGATTTGATGAAATCTTCATTTTTTTCTTTTGCCTTATGCCCAAGAGGTTCAATAATTTTTGTGAATAATTCAAGGTCTCCGGAAATAAATTCCCAAAATGCCTGACCGCAATATTTAAAATAATCGCCTTTGTCAGGTTTTTTATCACGACCATAACAGCATCCGTTTACAGCAATGACATTAAGTTGTGAATTACTTGTCCTTAATGTCTTTTTAGCTGTTTTAAAATCTAAAATCATTTTTGAAATTTGTGAACTGTTTCCCCAGTTAGGCCCGGACTTTATATTAACAATATAACGCCTTCCGTCTTTGTCAAATTCAAGATCGACTCCGGTTATTCCTGATTTCCAGCCATTATAAACTTTTTCATTAATATAAATTGCAAGTCCTTCAAGCCAATCACCAAATATGCCTTCCTCACTTGAAGATATATGAGCATCAACTATTCCTCTTATAATTTTATCAGCAGTTAAGACATATTTAGCTTTAAACAAATATGGATTCTTCCTTTTAAGCACCTGAGAAAGTTTCAGATTATCAAGACTTTGAATGCGTTTCTAGTGAAAAGTACCAATATTCTTTTCAACGTATTCCGATACGTCTTTCAGATTTAGATTTTTCATATTTTATTTCAGGCTCAAATAAATAAAGTTCCAATGGTTGAAGTTGTTTCCTTACTATTTCATAATATTCAGGTACATTATCAATACCAATTGAATTACGTCTCATTCGGTTTGCTACAAACAAAGTTGTACCTGACCCCATAAATGGGTCCAATACAGTGTCATTTTCTTTAGTAAAAAGCTTTATAAACCATTCAGGCAATTCCTCAGGAAAAGCTGCACTATGATTCTTATTGTTACATTCTGTTGCTAAATGAAGAACGTTTGTCGGATAAGCTTTGTCTCTGTTTAGCCAGTTTGAAACATTTTTACCAAATCCGCTTCCTACTTTAGAATTATCACGTATCTTATCAGTTTCCGACAAGTTTTTTAATCTGTTCTTAGCCCAGTCCCCCATCGGAACCATTACTTCTTCCTGATACATATTAAATTTTTTTTCTTTATTAAATTGAAGAAGTCTTTCCCAGGAATCCCGAAAACGGTTAGGCCATTTTCCCGGATATGAGTTCTTTTTATGCCAGATAAATTCTTCTGTCCATAACCATCCCTGATTTCGTATTGCTAAAATCAGTTCAATAACATATGTGCTACGTTCACCACTGACAACCTTTTCCTTTATGTTCAACATAAAAGTTCCCGTGGGTTTTAAAACCCGCTTTAACTGGTTGGAAATCGGCAAAAACCATTCTACATATTCAGTGTGGTGAATACCACCATAACTATTTTTTCTTTGGTCGGCATAAGGTGGTGAAGTTACAATTAAATCAACCGAATTATCCGGTATATTCTTTAAAATATCCTTACTGTCTCCCAAAAATATATCAGTTTTAATTTCTATCATTTTTCTGTCATCTCACTAAAAATAATATTGAAAATATTATCTGTACCGGTATAAAACGTTTTCAATCCTTTTTTAAAAATAGCTTTTCGTAAAATAATAAAAAAATCTTTAATGAATAAAATCATTATTTATAAAGCTCATGATTATACAAATATCAGTCATTCCGTTGAAAAGGTATTGTTCTATTCCGGTTTCACCGAAATAATTTCGCCTCTGATGCTCTCCTTTGTGCGGGTATAGATTGCCACCGGACGTTTGCCGTTAAGTTTTGATTCGGGAACAGAAATGTTCAAAATAATTTTCTCACCGGGTTTAATCTCTTTATTGCCTGTAAGTGCGGCCAGACTGAATCTTGCAATTTCGGTGCGTTCCTGCATCAGTCCCAGTACAGGTTTTGAAATATGTTCCGTCAAAACCGGACGGTTCTTTTTATTGTGCAGTGAGATTTCGAAATGGTACCCGTCATCTCTTTTTTCACAGTTTAACATATCAATATAAACATGTTTCAGCGACTGAAACTCCTGAATAAAAAAATATGACTTTTTCTGTCCGTTTACCATGCGGTGCTTTTTCATCATTGGCAGATGATTGGGCTGCATCCCGAAAATAGGTTCGCCGTCGGCATAGCCCTCAATATCCCACAAATCGAACTGGTTAAAGCGGTATTCGGGTGTTGAAAGCTGAATGGCAGAGTCGCCGGTATAGAAAAAGTAGTTGCTTAATGCCGCGTAATTGTTGTAAACCCCCACTTTACACCCGTTTGCCAGCTCTTTAATCTGCATTGCATAAGCTTTTCTTTTGTAAAAGGTGATTTTTGTATGCCCCACATTGGGTATCACATCAAGAATAAAATATATTCTCACCAAAAAAATAATTACAACTGACGAAACAGCCAGTTTAAGAAACCATTTTTTTACTTTCGGATCGTTTTTAATCAGCGGATAGGTTATTATCATAATCATTGGCATAACTGCCGAAATCCAGTGTGCTTCAATCCGGTTTTTAAAGCTCAGCAGGAAAAACAGGATATAAAATCCTACAATATTGAAGATAAGTGCCCTGTCGAAGCTGTTTTTTACTTTAAAACCGGCAAGTTTCAGAAAAACAAAATATGCCGTAAGCGGTCCGGCCATGGCATACTGGTTCAGAATATTGTCGGTGATATGTTTCAGCCGCACCGGTTTGGAACGTGTTATTAAGTGATATTTGAATGTCGGAAATTCATTTTGAATCTGCCACAGTGCGTGCGGTACCAAAAACAAAACAGTCAGCACCGCCGTAATCCAGAAGTATTTGTTTTTGAGCAACTTAATGTTTGAGAGAACTGTCAGGCCGATTACGATAAAAGCGTGGTACTTACTGTAAATCATTGCTGCTGCGGCAAATGCGAGCAGGAAAGAGAGGTTCAGCGAAGGTTTTATCAGAAATTTCCGGTAAAAAATCAGAAACAGCAGTGTGAAAAAGAGCAGTGGAATATCGGGAATTGCCAAAAAACCTGCTATGTGAGTGTGAACAAGCGGAAAGGAGAGCACAAAAACAGTCAGAAAAAAGAGATCTTCCTTTTCATTCAGCTCATTCAGAATAAGTGCAAAGGTAAACGTGGAAAACAACACAAAAAAGAGCCGGACACCCAGTTCGCCGGCCAGAAGCAGCTGCCCGGGAAATATGAACAGCGCAACCATTGGCGGATGGTCAAAAAAGCCCCAGGCTAAATTACGGGAGTAGAGCCAGTAATACGATTCGTCAGAATGAAGTCCGGTAAAGGCAGCCTGCAGCAAATTAATCAGAAACCAGGCTCCGATTATGTAAAAATGTTTTTTTGTAAGATTCTTCATCTGCAAAAGATTGTTTTTACTTCAAAAGTAACGTAAGTTTTTCACTTTGATTAAACTTTTCAGAGATTGTTGCAAACTTATTGACTTAATGTTGGTTTTGATTTTCAAATGAAAAATGCATAACGC
>CAZXTX010000140.1:0-7808 GCA_964643695.1 uncultured Mariniphaga sp.
ATTTATTGAAAATGAAATGCAAAAATACAAGGAAAATGTTAATAGGCAAAACCGTTGTCGGCATCATAAAATGTGCAAAACCGGATGTCAGCTCAATTTTCAAAGCATATATAAACAGGTAAAAAATAAAAACTTCAGGTTGTCACAATATTTACTTACCGGAATCATATTTCATCAGGTTTAATTTCAACGATTTTACAGGTTAACACTATATGAAATATTGTAAGTGTCGCAATATAGTGTTTCAGCTAAAAAAGAACATTTTTGTATCTTTGGCAACAATCGGAAAATCAGTTTAATATATTGATTTATTCACTATAAACAGAACATAAGTTAAACAATAAAAACAAATTATCATGTTAATTAGCGACATTAGAGCAAGAGAGATTCTGGACTCACGCGGTAACCCCACAATTGAAGTTGAAGTGTATCTTGACAGTGGTGCATTCGGACGTGCAGCAGTTCCGTCAGGAGCATCAACCGGAGAAAATGAGGCACTTGAACTTCGTGATGGTGATAAAAAACGTTACCTGGGTAAAGGTGTACTTAAGGCTGTAGATAATGTAAATGAGATTATAGCCAAAGAACTTATTGGTATGGATGGTACAGATCAGGTTGCCATTGACAAAAAATTAATTGAATTGGACGGAACAAAAACAAAGTCGAAACTGGGTGCCAATGCATTACTCGGAGTTTCAATGGCTTGTGCAAAAGCTGCTGCTGAATTTGCCGGACTTCCGCTCTACCGTTATATTGGCGGAGCCAATGCAAAAACATTACCTGTTCCGATGATGAACATTATTAACGGCGGATCTCATTCAGATGCAACAATTGCTTTTCAGGAATTTATGATTCGCCCGATTGGCGCAGAATCATTCCGCGAAGGATTGCGGATGGGAGCTGAAATTTTTCACTCTTTGAAAAAAGTATTGCACGATCGTAATCTGAGTACTGCCGTAGGTGATGAAGGCGGATTTGCACCGGCACTTGACGGTACCGAAGATGCACTGAACTGTATTATTCAAGCTGTAAAAAATGCAGGATACAAGCCCGGCCGTGCCGAAGATGGCGGTGATGTGTCAATTGCACTTGATTGTGCCGCATCAGAATTTTATAATGACGGAATTTACGATTACAGCAAGTTTGAAGGGCCAAACGGTGTTAAACGCAGTCGTGAAGAGCAGGTGGCTTATTTGGCTGAACTTGTTGAAAAATACCCGATTGACAGTATTGAAGACGGATGCCACGAAGCTGACTGGGACGGATGGGTAAAACTTAATGAAAAAATCGGACACAAATGCCAACTGGTGGGTGATGACCTTTTTGTTACCAATGTTGAATATCTGAAAAAAGGAATTGAGCTGGGTGCTGCAAATTCCATTCTTATTAAAGTAAATCAGATTGGAACTCTTACAGAAACTCTTGATGCCATTGAAATGGCTCACCGTGCAGGTTATACTTCTGTTACCTCGCACCGTTCGGGTGAAACCGAAGATTATACAATTGCCGATATTGCAGTAGCAACCAACAGCGGACAGATTAAAACCGGTTCATTAAGCCGTTCAGACCGCATGGCAAAATACAACCAGCTTCTCAGAATTGAAGAAGAACTTGGTGAAAATGCAGTTTACGGATATAAAAAAATATATCGTAAATAAGCTGAATATCATATAATTAAAAAGGCTGAATTTTAAAAATTCAGCCTTTTTTAATGTTAATATTTTTGGTTATTCATCCGACTGGTCCACTTCATCAATCAGCCTGATTTTTGCTTTCAATACCTCAATTTTTTCCTTTGTATTATCAATCTGCCGTCTGACATCCTTTATAAGGCTTTCTGCATTTTTGGATTTAGTAAAAAATCCAATATTGTTATCCAGTAAAACAAGATCGTTTTCAAGTTGCTTAAGTCTCGTCATATACTTGTCACGTTCAAAACGCATTTTGTTTTGTCCGCGCGAAGTATCCTGATATGTAGCTATTTTTGATTTAAATCTCAGAATTTCTCTTTTTGATTCATCAATTTTAAGATCATTAAAAAGCTTATTTATTGCATCTCTGAATCTTTTTTGTGTTTCATCCTTCATTTTTATTGGAACATGTCCGATTTCCATCCATTTGCGCTGAAACTCCTTTAAGTTTTTAAGATTTTCATCAGCATTTCCGGTAGATTTGAAGTTTTCAATTTCATTTATTAACTGTTCCTTCTCCTTTAAATTATCATCCTGCTCAAAGTCAACAGCTGAAAAATGTTTAGATTTCTTTTCAAAAAAGTAATCACATGCAGCCCGGAATCTTTTCCATAAAATATCAGAATGTTTTCTTGGAACCGGCCCTGTCTCTTTCCATTGCTTCTGGATGTTGATAAGGTCCTGTGTTGTTTTGTGCCAGTCTTCACTGTCTCTCAATGCTTCAGCCTGTAAACAGAGTTCGGTTTTCATCTGAAGGTTGGTTTGCTGAAATTCTTTGTTTTTTGAATAAAACTCACGCCTTTCATCAAAAAATTTGTCACATGCCTGCCGGAAACGTTTATAAATTCTGTTGTTTTCCTTTTGAGTTGCAAAACCTATTGTCCGCCATACTTTCTGCAGGTTCATCACCTCTTTCGATTTTTCAGCCCACTCTTTATGAGATAAAATTTCAATTTCATTTATCTCCTCAATTTGTTCACAAAGAGCACGTTTTGCCTCTAAATTTTTCTTTTGCTCGGTTTTCCGGTTTTCAAAATACTCCTGATGCTTTTTATTTATTTTAGAAGTTGAAATTTTAAATCTTTCCCAGATGTCATCTTTGTTTTCATGAGGCACAGGCCCTACTTCGCGCCAGCGTTCATGCAACTTTTGCAGCTGATTAAATGCCTTTATGGTGTTTGATTCAAGCAGCAGTTCTTCAGCCTGTTCACAAAGCCTGATTTTTATTTCAAGATTTTTTCTCAGGTCAAGGTCACGCAGTTCCTTGTTGATTTTAATATAATCATAAAAATTTTCAACATGAAAATGGTAATTATTCCATAAATCCTTCATTTTTGATTGCGGAACAAGACCGATTTCACGCCAGCGCTGCTGCAAATCCCTGAATTCCTGGAATGTTTTGTTAATTGATTCTTCCTTGTTTATCAGGTTTTTAATTTCTTCAATTATATCATATTTGAGCTGAAGATTAACATCTTTCTCTTCTTCAAGTTTTTTATTATATTCGTGCCTGACTTGACGGTACCTTTTCAATAAATCTTTAATGTCCTGCTCATAAGGACTTGGTTCCGGTTCAAATTCTTCATCTTCGCCAAACTCTTCAACAAACTGTTTTCTTTGCTCATCTTCCTCTTCTTTAACTTTTTTATAGAAAGCAGCCTTAATAATTTCTACCTCTTCTCTTATATCATGTTCACCATTGCTGTCAAGTATTTCGCGAAGCGCATTTATTAATTCAATTTGTGAATAAGTTTGATATGCCGGTTTTTCCTGTTTCTTCTGAACAACAACCGGAATAACGACAGCTTTTTTATCTTTTATTTCTGAGGTTTGTTCTTTATCCTTACTTTTTACCTGTTTTTCATCAGTGACTGATTTTTCTTCGGATTCATCAGATTCAACAGTGACTGCAGGATCATCCTCCTTTTCCTCCTTTATCACTTCTTCCGATTCTTTTTCAGGTTTAGTGACTATTTCTGTTTCATCCTCTTTTTCTGAAACAGATATTTCGTCAGGTTCTTTAATTTCATCAGTTTCAGCTTCTGTTTCTACTTCTACAGATGTTTCCTGCGTAACAACATCATCCTGCACCTTGTCTGTTTCGATATTTACCTCTTCAGCCACAGGATGTTCTGATTCTTCAATTTTGTCAGTAACCGTTTCTGCTTCCTCTTTTTTATTATCAGATTTAGCAGTGTCATCTTCAGACGATTTCAAAACTTCTTCTGAAATTTTTTCAGGTTCACCGGCTGCGGGTTGTTCTAATGTTTCAGACTTTCCCTCAGCATTGTCTTTTTGTTCAGTTTCATCACTGTCGATTTCAAGCTTTTCTGCTGTTTCCTCACTTTCTTCAGTTGAAAAAGGCTCTGTGGCTTCTAATTCAACTTCAGATTTTAAAACTTCCATGCTGCTTTCATCCTCAGCTTTAACTGATTCATTTTTCAATTCAGCATCTTCTTTAGCAATAGCAGATTTTTCCGAAGTGCTTTCCGCATTTTCCGGTCTGCTTTCCAAACCTTCCGGGTTTTTCAGATCTGTAGATTCCATTTAAAAAAATTTAATACCACTAATCAGTGGCGTGCAATAAAATTAAGAGTACGAAAATACAGAATTGCACTTGAATACTCAAAAAAATTAAAATCAAAAATCAGATAAGACATTTCGCAATGACAAAATCCAAAAAAAATCATTTTAAAAAGAAAAACATCAACAATTTGGCTCAAAAAAGGAAATCATGTTGTAAAACATTAGTTTTCAGTAAAATCAATGTGTTTTACACTTTGAAAAATGATCATAAAATATTAATTTATGGGCAAAATTTTTTAATAAAAAAGACCAGTAAACTATTTTCTAAAACCGCCTGTATGATGAAAATATTTTTTTTAAGCAATCAAAATTCATGCAGAAGCCAGATGGCTGAGGCCATTTTAAAAAGTTATGATTCGAATCTGGAAATCTATTCAGCCGGAATTAAGCCAGTAGGCCATGTAAGTCCGGTGGCTATTGAAGTAATGGCAGAAATAGGAATTAATTTAAAACCACATGAGCCTGATGTTTATACAAAATTTGCGCACATGGAGTTTGATTATCTTATTACTGTTGGCGACGGAACCGTTAAGGAACTAAAAATTCCGCCAATTAAGTATAAGAGAAAAATGCACCTTGGTTTTCACAATCCTTATAGAAATTCAAAAACGAGGGATGAAATTAAACAAAAGTGCATTGAAATAAGAGACGAGATACAAATTGAAATGGATTATTTTTATCACAGAATTTTAAAAAAACAACTGCAAAAAACCTCTTAGCCTTTTACGGTTTTTTCAATTTCATCAGGTGTAATCGGTACCCGTTTTCCAATTAGCTCGCTTCCGGTGCCGGTAACTAAAATATTATCTTCAAGCCTTATTCCGCCAAAATTCCGGTATTTGTTTACTTTATCAAAATTAATAAAGTCGGAATTAATATTTTCATTTTGCCATTTATCAATTAATGCCGGTATAAAATAGATTCCCGGTTCGTTGGTAACCACAAAACCCGGTTCAAGCCGTCTTCCCATACGCAATGCATTGAGCCCAAACTGGCCGGAAGGTCTGGTTTCTTCATCAAATCCCACATATATCTGTCCTAAATCTTCCATGTCATGAACATCCAGTCCCAGCATGTGGCCGAGTCCGTGAGGGAAAAACATGGCATGTGCACCGTTTGCAACAGCTTCCTTAACATCACCTTTCATTAATCCGAGTTCTTTTAGCCCGCCTGCAATAACTTCACTTACAGTTAAATGAACGGACTTGTAAGTAATTCCGGGGCGAATCAGTTCAGTTGCTTTATTATTGGCAGCAAGTACAATTTCATATATTTCGCGCTGCATTTGTGTGAAATTTCCTCCAACAGGTACGGTACGCGTAAAATCTGAAGCATAATGAAGTGAAGTTTCGGCTCCGGCATCAGTAAGCATCAGCCGGCCCTCTTTCAGTATTTGTGAGTGGTCGTGATTATGAAGTGTTTCGCCATTTTGTGACAAAATGATTGGAAAAGAAGCCATTCCACCGCCTGCAATTGCGATTCCTTCAATGGTTCCGGCAATTTTTTGTTCCCACATTCCGGGTTTTGCCATTTTCATGGCAGTTACATGCATCTCATAACCTGTTGCGCATGCTTTTTTAATTTCTTCAATTTCTTCCTGCTCCTTTACCGATCTTAAATCAACAATTGCTTTAATCAGTTCTGTTGACGCATAATCGTTTATTCTTAGCGGAGATATACCAAACAGCTCTTTAAGCCAGATTTTGTTTTCACCTCTGTATGGAGGTAAAATATGAATTCTCCTTCCCTTTTTCAGAGCATCTTTTATGTAATCGTTCAATTCTTTTAACGGTGCCGACTTGCTTATTCCGACCCGGGCGACATTTTCACTGAGAGTGACCTGCGGACCCATCCAGATAATATCATCAATGTTTACGTCATTTCCGAATATTATCTCTTCACCGCTGTCAAAATCAATTACAGCTGCAAGTTCAGGAAAATCAAGCCCGAAAAAATACAAAAATGAACTGTCCTGCCTGAAATGAAAAGTATTGGCCAAATAGTTCATTGGTGATTCCATATTCCCCAAAAAAAGGGCTATTCCGCTGTTAATTCTGCTTTTTAATTTTTCTCTTCGGTTAATATATACTTCTTTATTAAACATAGTGCTTTATTAAAATTTACAAAAGCAACGAATATACAACATTTTTAAGCCTTTTTTACTTTAGAACTTTATGTTTTTTGTTTGACTGTTGTATCAAAAACATTAATTTAGCACGCTTTGTAAACTTTTAAAATCTGAAATGTGAAGATTTTTAAAATCAAACTGCACTGGCAAATACTTATTGCCTTTGTTTTAGCTATATTTTTTGGATATTATATTCCTAATGGTATCAGATATGTTTCATGGATGGGCGATATTTTTCTGAGAGCTTTAAAAATGGTTGTGGTACCTTTAATTTTCAGCTCAATTGTTAGCGGAGTAACCAGCATTAATGACAGTAAGAATCTGGGAATTTTAAGTTTGAAAACCATGAGCTATTACATTTCAACAAGTTTTATAGCTATTATAACCGGATTAATATTGGTAAATGTCATAGAACCGGGGAAAGGTGTTGATTTGGGTTTTTCAAAAACTGTAGAAGGATTTGCAGAAAATTCAGAATCATTAAAAAACATTATTTACCGACTGATTCCGGAAAATATTATAGACTCTATGGCGAAGGGTGAACTACTGCCAATCATCTTTTTTGCTGTTCTTTTTGGATTTTTCATAATAAAAACAGATATAAAATATAAAGAAACATTAACACTTTTTTTTGAATCTGTTTTTGAAGTGATGATGAAATTAACAATTTTTATTATCAAGTTTACACCTCTAGGAATTTTTGGAATAGTTGCCACAGAAGTCAACAAACATTCAGCAGATTTAGCAAACATTGCTGGCAGTTTGGCTCTTTATATAATAACTGTAGTAATAGCATTGTTATTTCATGCTTTAATTTCATTGCCGTTTTTGGTCAGATTTATAGGGAAGGCAAAACCTTTTGCTCATTTGAAAAATATGTCAGTACCGCTTTTAACCGCTTTTTCCACTTCTTCTTCAAATGCTGCACTGCCGTTAACAATGGAAGCTGTAGAAAACAATAGCGGAGTTTCAAAAAAAATTGTAAGTTTTACTATCCCACTTGGAGCAACTATCAATATGAATGGTACTGCTCTTTATGAATGTGTGGCTGCAATGTTTATTGCCCAGGCTTATGGAATTGATTTAAATTTTGGACACCAGATGATTATTGTTTTTACAGCACTGCTTGCATCAATTGGTGCTGCCGGAATACCAATGGCTGGTCTTGTAATGATGGTAATTGTGCTTTCTGCCGTAGGTCTCCCACTTGAAGGAATAGGACTTATACTTTCGGTTGACAGAATTTTGGATATGCTCAGAACCACTGTAAACGTATGGGGCGACACATGTGGTGCAGTTATAATTGCCCGGTCGGAAAAAGAGAAGACAAACGTGGGGATATACTGATTTTCATAAAATATAGTTGCCAAAAATCAATGATTTCCTATTTTTGCAAAAAATTA
>CAZXTX010000141.1:0-7726 GCA_964643695.1 uncultured Mariniphaga sp.
TCAGTTATTTTTGATGACCTTCTTGTGGGAACTACTGGATTCGAACCAGTGACCCCCTGCTTGTAAGGCAGGTGCTCTGAACCAGCTGAGCTAAGCTCCCTTTTTAATCTCAACCAGTGACCCTCCCGACTTGTCGGGATGCTCTGAACCAGCTGAGCTAAGTTTTTATTATCCTTTAAACCGGTATTTTTTCGGTTTTATAGGGATGCTGATGCATTGTTTAAAATCTTGTAAGAACATTTGCTTTTTTCTAAAAAGCGCTGCAAATATAAAATCAATTTTTAGTTCTGCAAAATAATTATAAAATTTCTGCAACAACAAATGTACTTCCGCCAATAAATATCATATCATTCTTTCCGGCATTTTCAACTGCGGCATCAAAAGCTTTGGTAACCGATGAGTATGTTGAGCCGTTAAGCCCGTATTCCGAAGCAATTTTTGCAAGTTCCTTTTCATCCATGGCTCTCGGAATATCGGCTTTTGTAAAATAGTATTCGGCACCGGCAGGCAGCATTTCGATTATATTATCATGATTTTTATCATTTACCAGTCCCAAAACTATATGAAGTTTTTCATAGGGTGTTTGTTCTATTTGCCTGACTATCTGTTTTATTCCGTCAGCGTTGTGTGCGGTATCGCATACCATCAGCGGATTATAGCCCAGCACCTGCCACCGGCCTGCCAGTCCTGTAAGTTTTCTTGTATTTGCAAGGCCTTCATAAATATCGTTTTCAGAAATATCCCAGCCGGTTTCTATCAGTAATTCAATTGTTTTCAGAACAGCAGGTAAGTTAAGTTGCTGGTATAAACCTCTTAAATCCAGTTTTAATTGTTTCCCGAAAACCTTTTTGCCATTTTTCTCCACCTGCATCAGCTGATTGCCGTCAAGGTCGGTCATGCTGTAATTAATTTTATATTCCTTGTCGGCAAAAAAGAGAGGAGCAAGTTTTAAAGCGGAAACCTCTTCAAAAACTTTTTCTGTTTCTGCTTGTGTCACACCAATTACTGCAGGAATCCCGGCTTTGATGATTCCGGCTTTTTCAAATGCAATTTTTTCGTGTGTATTGCCAAGAATTGCTGTGTGGTCAAGTCCGATGTTGGTAATTACACTTATTTCGGGTGTAATGATATTTGTAGAATCAAGTTTGCCTCCGAGGCCTGTTTCAATAACTGCAATGTCAACATGTTCTTTTGCAAAATAGTCGAAAGCCATTGCAACTGTAAGTTCAAAAAATGAAGGATCGATATTCCACACCGCATTGTTGATACGGAACTGTTTTACCCATTCGTTAACTTCGGCAGTTGAAATCATTTCTCCGTTTATTCTGATTCTTTCCCTGAAATCTTTCAGGTGCGGCGAGGTATAAAGTCCTGTTTTGTAACCTGCCGTTTGCAGAACGGCAGCCAGCATGTGCGATACGGAACCTTTGCCGTTGGTGCCGGCTATATGAATGGTTTTGAACCGGCGGTGAGGATTTCCGAAATAATCATCCAGTTGCACGGTATTGTCAAGATTGTCCTTGTATGCTGCAGGCCCGATGCGCTGATACACCGGCAGCTTTGAAAACAAAAAATCAAGCGTTTCAGAATAGTCCAATATTAAATAATTAAAAACTTATTAACCGATGCAAGTTTATTAAATTTTGAATTATATCTCAACTATTCTCCTTAATTTTTCTAAATTTCGCAAAATATCAATAATACAGCTATGTTAAGTAAGGTTAGCAAGAGTAAAATTTTCATTTTGGATACAAATGTTATTTTACATGATCACACCTGCATATATCAGTTTCAGGATAATGATGTAATTCTTCCTATTACAGTTTTGGAAGAACTTGATAAATTTAAAAGGGGGAATGATTTAATAAATTATCAGGCACGTGAATTTGTACGGGTGCTTGATGAAATTGTGGGTGACGAGCTTTTTAACGGCGGGAAATCTTTAGGGAAAGGGAAAGGCAAGCTTCGCATTGAAACCGGAAAACCGTTTTCGGAAACACTTAAAGAATCTTTCAGGGATGACATTCCGGATCATCGTATTTTATCAATTGCCGAGTTTATTACGAAGGCCTATCCTAAAAGGAAAACCATATTCATAAGTAAGGATATTAATCTACGGATGAAAGCCAAATCGCTTGGAATTTCCGCAGAAGATTATAAAACCGATCAGGTTACCAATGATAATATTCTTGATAAAACACTTAGGACATTTGAGAATTTTGATAGCAATCTGATTGCTGAACTTTATGAAAACGGTTTTTTGGAGGTTGAAAAACTGAAATTAAATTTCAAACCGGAAGCTAATGAGTGTTTTATTTTAAAAGGTAACGGCTCAAGTGTTCTGGCACGGTACTCACCGACTGCCGAGCGGATAGTTAGGGTTGAAAAAAGAACAGCATACGGTATCAAACCGCGTAATGCGGAACAAACTTTCAGTTTAAATGTACTGATGGACCCCGATGTACAGCTGATTGCCCTTACCGGTAAGGCAGGAACGGGAAAAACTCTTTTAGCTTTGGCAGCAGCCATAGAAATGCATCAGTCGTTTGACCAGATTCTTCTTGCACGCCCGATTGTGGCATTAAGTAACCGCGACCTTGGTTTTTTACCCGGTGATGCATCCGAAAAGATCAGTCCTTATATGCAGCCGCTGTTTGATAACCTTTCGGTAATAAAGCATGCATTTAATCCGAGAAGTCAGGAATACAAAAAAATCGAAGAGCTGCAAAAAGACAACAAGCTGGTTATTACACCTCTGGCCTATATTCGCGGGCGAAGCCTGTCAAATTCATATTTTATAATTGATGAGGCACAGAATTTAACACCGCACGAAATAAAAACAATTATTACCCGTGCAGGTGAAGGAACCAAAATGATTTTTACCGGCGACCTTCAGCAAATTGACTCGCCATACCTTGATATGAGGTCGAATGGCCTTGCTTATCTGACCGATAAAATGCAGAATCAGGATCTGTTTGCACACATAAATCTGGTAAAAGGGGAGAGGAGCTATTTGGCAGAACTTGCAAGCAACCTTTTGTAAACATTTCTCACATAGCCTTCTTTTTCATATTTTTGCAGTTCATTAAGAATTATTTTAAATGGACTACAAAGGTAAAAAGGCTGCTTTTTATACCCTTGGATGCAAACTTAATTTTTCTGAAACATCAACAATTGCAGGAACTTTTAAGAATGTGGGCTTCGAACGGGTGGGGTTTGAGGAAGAAGCAGATGTATATGTAATTAACACCTGCTCTGTTACCAATCAGGGCGACAAGGCGAGCAGGAACATTATAAGGCAGGCAGTAAAACGCAATCCCGGTGCAATGGTTATTGTTGTGGGATGTTATTCGCAGCTTAAACCCGACGAGGCGGGAAATATTGAGGGTGTGGACCTGGTTCTCGGGACTCAGGAAAAATTTCAGATACCGGCACTGCTTGGCAACCTTGAAAAGCGAAAAACAACAGAAATCAGAACTACCAGGCTTGCCGATATAAAAAGCTTCCACAGGGCATTTTCGTGGGGAGACCGTACACGAAGCTTTCTAAAAGTTCAGGATGGCTGCGATTATTACTGTTCATTTTGTACAATTCCGTACGCACGCGGCAAAAGTCGCAACGATAGTATCGAAAATACTGTGAAGGAAGCTGAAAGGGCTGTCGGCAAAGGTTATAAGGAGATTGTGCTTACAGGAGTAAATATTGGTGATTATGGAAAAACCACCGGCGAAAACTTTTTGAATTTGCTGAAAGCACTTGAAAAGGTGGAGGGGCTTTACAGGCTGAGGCTGGGTTCAGTTGAGCCGAATCTTCTGAAAGATGAGATAATTGAGCTTATGGCAGGTTCAAAAGTGATTATGCCTCATTTTCATATTCCGTTGCAATCGGGCTCTGATGAGATTCTTTCTTTAATGAAACGAAAGTATTCCACAGGACTTTTTGAGAAAAGAATAAACCGGATTCGCGAACTTGTTCCGCACGCTTATATCGGGGTTGATTTAATTGCCGGCACCAACGGCGAAACAGAAGAACATTTTCAGGAGTCGTATGACTTTATCAACCGGCTTGAAGTTTCGCAGCTGCATGCATTTACCTATTCCGAACGCAGCGGCACGCAGGCTTTGAAAATACCGTGGAAGGTGGATATTGAAGACCGTAAACGGCGGACTCAAAGGTATATCAACCTTTCGGAGAAAAAGCAAAGGGCATTTTATGAAAAACATATGGGAACATTGCAGACAGTGCTGTTTGAATTACCAAAAAACGAACAGGTAATGAGCGGCTTTACTGAAAATTATATAAAAGTGGAAACAGATTTTAATGAGAAATTAAATAACGAGTTATGCAGGGTAGAATTGAAATCAATTCTTCCAAACGGCCATTTTTCTGCCGAATTTGTATAATTTCCCGAATGTTTATAAAAATGAATGTTTAATGAAATTAAATTTCACAGAATGACACAAACAGCCGATTATCAGAAAATATGTGAGAAAGTACAGGAAATTGCAAAGGAAACAGGAAGTTTTATCAGAAATGAGCGTGAAAAAATTTCGGAAGAAGATGTTGAATTGAAAAGTGTTGCAAGTCTTGTGACATATGTTGATAAAACAGCCGAAACCAAAATTGTGGAAGCACTAAAAAAGCTTATTCCCGGCAGTGGTTTCATTACTGAAGAAGGAACGGCAACTCATTTGGATGAAAAATACAAATGGATAATTGACCCTCTGGACGGAACCACCAATTTTATTCACGGACTTTCGCCGCATTGTGTGAGCATTGCCCTTATGAAAGATGACGAACTTGTGGTTGGAGTTATTTATGAAATCGGACACAGTGAGATGTTTTATGCATGGAAGAGCAGTCCTGCCTTTTTAAACGGAAAGGAAATCAGGGTGTCGTCAAAGGAGAATCTTGCAGATACGCTGATAGGAACCGGTTTCCCGTATTATGCGTTTGACAAGGTAAATGAATACAACAATGCCATGAAGGAACTTATGCAGAAAACCCGCGGACTGAGAAGGTTTGGTTCGGCTGCCGCCGATTTGGCCTATGTTGCCTGCGGACGTTTCAACGGATTTTTTGAACATGCCTTGCATGCGTGGGATGTGGCTGCCGGTGTGCTTATTGTAAAACAGGCCGGAGGAATGGTTTCCGATTTTAACGGAGGTGAAAACTGGTTGTACGGCGGTGAAATTGTGATTGCCTCAAAAGCTGTTTTTGAACCTTTCCAAAAAATTGTAATTAAACATCTTGGAAAATCCTGAATCAAATTTTAAGCTGGAAATATTGTTCTGATAAACAGTTTTTATACTATTATTTGTAAATTGCAGAAAAACTATAATAAATGGCCGAAAAAGAAATTACATTACTGAAACAACTTGTTGCCCGGCTGGATGAAGACAAGTTTGACCTTGATGCATGGAAAAACCGTACTGAAATTTTTTTAGAAAGAATTTTCGGTAAAGACAGTCCGAAGTTGAAAATGATTCAGAATCTCAGTTACGATTATTCCAGCTGGAGCCTTCGGGATACCTATGCTGGCGGTTCGGCAAAAGACCCGGTGCGGATTCAGGCAAGAGAAATAATGGAAGCTGTAATTACCGAACTTGAAACCTTGGGATTGCCGCAGGAAAAACAGGATTTGTCCAAAGCAAGGGAATTGCTGGAGGATGAGCTTACAGGCAAACAAATGAAAGAAATAGATGCTTTGCTGCAATCGGACGATGACGATAAAATTCAGAAAATTGCCTCAATGCTTGAACCTGTCGGCAGTGAAAACCTTGCTGTAATAATTGCAAAACTGCTCTCTTCATAGAACTGGCTTATGCAATCCAATCTGAAAATTGCAATTGTAATTCTTAACTGGAACGGACAAAAACTGCTGGCTGAATTCCTTCCCTCGGTGATTCGGAATTCAGTTTCTGATGATACCGGAGTTTTTGTGGCCGACAATTGTTCTTCAGATAATTCAGTTGCTTTTTTAAAGGAGAATTTTCCGGAAGTTGGGGTTATTCAACTTGAGGAGAATTACGGATTTGCAGAAGGATACAACAGGGCATTAAGTCATATAGATGCCAGATATTTTGTACTGCTCAACTCAGATGTGGAGGTAACACCGGAATGGCTGACCCCGTGTATTGAAATGCTTGAAGCAGATGAAAAACTTGCAGCGGTGCAGCCGAAGATTCTTAGTTTTGAAAAGCCGCATCTGTTTGAATATGCCGGTGCAGCAGGCGGGTTTATTGATCTTTTCGGGTATCCGTTTTGCCGCGGACGTATTCTGAACCGGATGGAACCCGATTTGGGGCAGTATGACACTTTGCTGTCAATATTCTGGGCAAGTGGCTCTTCGATTTTTATTAAAGCTGATGCATTTAAAACGGCAGGTGGATTTGACGGTGATTTCTGGGCACACATGGAAGAGATCGACCTTTGCTGGCGTTTGAAAAACCGGGGATGGCAGATTGCCTGTCAGCCCGAAAGTGTTGTGTTTCACCTTGGAGGCGGAACCTTGTCGTATGACAGTCCGCAAAAGGTTTACCTTAATTTCAGAAACAATCTGTTTATGCTGTTTAAGAATCTTTCAAGAAACAGGTTTCACCGGATATTTATTGCACGAATGGTGCTGGATGGCGTGGCAGCATTTAAGTTTCTGTTCGGGTTTCATTTTAACAGTTTTCTTGCCGTGGTTAGGGCCCATGCTTCATTTTACAGAAACCTCGGAAAACTTATGAAAAAAAGGAAGGAACAGCTTAAGTATGCTGAGGTAGATAATCACCCCGAGATTTATGGAAAAAGTATTATGTGGAAGTTTTTCATTCAGAAAAAAAGAAAATTTTCCGAACTCAATTTTAATCCCGAAAAATGAACAGGAAGCTGACATTTACAGAGAAAATTTACACTTACGATATTGATTTTGTAGGCCATGTAAATAATATAAATTATATCCGGTGGCTTGAAAACGGGCGTGTCAGGCTGCTTGAGGCTATTGGGATGCCGGCATTTGACCTGGCGGCATCCGATGGTATTCTGCCCGTACTCACCGAAACCACTATCCGCTATAAAAAGGCCTTGTTTTTAAACAATACTGTTACTGTGGAAGTGTGGCTTTCAAAACTCAACAACGCATCTGCAATTATGGAGTTTCAGTTTTTGAATGAAAAAGGAGAACTGTGTGCAAGGGCACAGCAAAAAGGACTTTTTATCGACAGGAAAACCATGAAACCAGTCAGACTTACAGAGGAATACCGCAATGCTTTCGAGAAATTTCTTATTTCATAAAAGGATTATCTGATTTCTTGTTTTTACGATTTTTTCTAACGGCTGACCTCGGCCAAAGTCATACTATGACTTGGAGTCATGGTATGACTAAATTATTCTGCAGTGCTTTTTCCGAAATCGGGACAGGCGTACGATTATAATGAGGTTCGTGTGATAAAAACACTTACATAATAAATAATAATATTTCGGTACTCTGTACCTCTTATCTTATTGTATTATTCCGATTCTACAAATATTTCGCGACTCTGTCGCTTTAGTCGGTATGTAACTTTTGTAATTGAAAACAGAAAAACATAGCCCCGGTAATATTAATTTGTCAACGTACCTCTCCATTCTCGAAATCGGGATAGGCAGGTTATGTATCACAGACTTGTCAACGTGCATAGCACTTGACAACGTCAAAAAAATGTTTAAGAAACTAAATGACTTTATAATATGATTTCAA
>CAZXTX010000142.1:0-7712 GCA_964643695.1 uncultured Mariniphaga sp.
ATGTTCTGGCTGAGTGAAACTCCGGATGTTAAAAGTATGGGGTGGGATGCTGATGAGTATAGAATTGTTCACTGGGCAAAGTTTAAACATAAGGGATCGAATAAGGAGTTTTACTGTTTCAACTCTCATTTTTACTGGAAGAAAGTTACAGCAAGACAAAATTCCGGTCCGCTGACAGCTCAGAAGATAAAGGAAATTGCAGGAGAAACACCTGCCATATTAGTTGGCGACTTGAATTCCACGCCTGAAACCTCACAGATTGAGGCAATAAAAACATTGCTTAACGATGTATCGGATGTTTCACAAACTCCCCGCAAAGGGCCGGAAAAAACAGCTTTTCCGGGGGGTGTGTTTCAGGGTGAACCAACATTCAGAATTGATTATATCTTTGTCAGTAAAAACATTAAAGTGCTGGATTATACGGTTTATAACGACACTTACGGAGACAACCGTTATCCGTCAGATCATTTTCCGCTTGGTTCGAATATTATTATTCTTTAAAATTTTGCAATCACTTGTCAGCAGATAAGGTTAAATTAAATAAGTTTTTAAATATTTCGAGTAACATATATATGTTTACTAAATTTAGTGATTAAAATTTATAATATTAAAATTTAAAAAATGAGACGTAATTTAATTTTATCTGTGCTTTTTGCCTTGTTTATCTCTGTATCTTCAGTATATGGGCAGGCAAAGTATGTATTTTATTTTATTGGTGACGGCATGGGAGTGAATGTTGTAAATATAACAGAAACGTATCTCTCAGACCTTAATGGTGAACGGGGATCAAAGTCTTTATTAATGACTCAGTTTCCTGTAGCAACTTTTGCCACAACTTATTCTGCAAATGCAGATGTTACAGATTCTGCCGCATCGGGTACAGCTTTGGCAAGCGGAAAAAAGACCACGAACAGCACAATGGGTTTAGATCCTGAAGGAAACCCTGTTGAAACAGTTGCGGAAAAAGCAAAAAAAGCCGGAAAAAAAGTTGGCATAGCTTCAACTGTTACCATCAATCATGCTACTCCGGCAGCTTTTTATGCACATCAGAAAAACAGAGGTATGGGTTATGAAATATCCCATGATTTGTTGAAGTCCGGTTTTGATTTTTTTGCAGGAGCCGGTTTTTTTGATGAAAAAGATGTATATAATCTTGTTAAGAATGCAGGTTATACTGTTTCAAGGGGATATAACGATTTCAAAGCAAATGCAGAAAACTCAGACAAAGTGATTCTTGTTCATGAAGAAAAATCGGGTGGGATACCATATCATATTGACAGAACCGAAAAAGACCTGACTTTGAAACAAATTACTGAAGCAGCTATTGATGTTCTTACAAAGGATAATAAAAAAGGATTTTTTCTGATGCTGGAAGGCGGAAAAATTGATGGTGGCGGACATGGCAATGACGGTGCAACCATGATTAAGGAGGTAATAGATATGGATGAAGCCATACAGGTTGCCTTTGATTTTTATAAAAAACATCCGAAAGAAACATTGATTGTGGTTACGGCAGACCACGATACAGGAGGTATTTCCTACATCGGTAACAAGACTATTCAGAACCTGAAATATCAGCAATGTTCCCAGAATGAACTTTCAGTAAGAATAAATAAGTTAATGGAAGAAAAAAACAATAAAGTTTCCTGGGAAGATATTAAAACATTATTGAGTGAAGCAATGGGGCTTTGGAAAGAAGTGCCTGTAAGCTGGGAGAATGAGAAAATATTGCGTGATACATACGAAAATACAATAGCCAAAAACAGAGATGACAAAGATGTAAATCTTTATGCCGAGAATAAACTTTTGGCTGCAAAGGCAAAGGAGGTTTTAAATAGTATTTCAGGTTTGAGGTGGGCAACCACCGGACACACAAATGGCTATGTGCCGGTTTTTGCTATTGGTAAAGGACAGGAATTGTTTACCAATAAAACGGATAATGCCGATATACCTCTGAAAATTGCTGAAGCAGCAAAATATTGATAATGGAAAATATTAAAAAAAGTCATTCTTTTATAAGATTCTCGTTGTTATTGGTAGTGACTGTAGCGTTTATGCTGTCATGCAATACAAAAGGAAAACAAGATTCTAAAAAGGGGAAGCTTTCCGGATTTCCTGAATTTTCTGCTGAAACCCATCGTGGGGGTAGGGGAGTTATGCCTGAAAATACAATTCCCGCTATGCTGTACAGCCTTTCGCTTGATTATGTAACAACTTTGGAAATGGATATTCATGTAACTGCCGACAATCAATTGGCAGTTACTCATGATGCCTATCTCAATCCTCTGTTTATTTTAAAACCTGACGGAACAGAGATTGATGAATTCGAAAAGAATGATTATGCGGTTTTTCAAATGACCTATGATGAGATAAAGGAGTTTGACGTAGGTTCTAAAGTGCATCCCAACTACCCTGAGCAAAAGAAAATGAAGGTGTCAATGCCTTTGCTGAGAGATGTTATTGATGCTGTGCAGGATTATATTAAGGAACATGGCAGAACACAGGTGTTTTACAACATTGAAACAAAATCATCAGAAGCTAAAGACGGGGTGCTTAATGCAGTGCCTGAGGATTTTGTGAAACTTTTGATGGATGTGATTGAAGAAAAAGGAGTAGCTCCATATACGGTTATTCAGTCATTTGATACACGCACATTACGTATTCTGAATGAAGAATATCCGCATATAATTACCTCATATTTAATAGGTCCTTCGCGTGGTAAAAAATTTGAAATCGATATTGAAAAACATATTGAAGACCTGGGTTTTGTTCCTGATATTCTGAGTCCTCATTACAAGTATGTTACTGAGGAAAATCTTAAGGCTTGCCATGATAAGGGAGTGAAGGTGGTGGTATATACACCAAATACAAAAGAGGAGATTGTGCAATTGAAAGCAATGGGTATTGACGGAATTATTACTGATTATCCTGAACTTTTAGCTGACTGATAACTTTTTTGATTTTTCAATTAATAAATATTGAAACTTTTTTGCAGAGTTAAATTTTAAGCCGGTTTTAGGAAAAGTTTGTATATTTCCTGAAAAATATCAACAGAACTTTTTAAAAACACCAAAATGAAACATTTATTTATAATAAGTATCACACTAATTTTTTTAGCTTCCTGTATCGGACAAAGGCCTGACAGGAATTGCGAAACATACGCCGAAGCTTCTGATCCTGATACAACCTTTGTTGATTGGTCGGAAGTTAAAGGATTAAATTACTCATTCGGTTCAATTGATGAGAGATATGTAAAAAGAGAAATTCCCGATCTGAAATTTGCAGATAAATGGGAAGGAACCGGCTGGCGCGGTGAGCGGCTGTCTGCACAGATAGTTTTATGGAGCGGCAAAGATGTAAAACAGGTTGAGTTTGATTTTTCCTCTTTTAAATCTGCGTCAGGCTCTGTAATTGATGCTTCAAACGCTCAGGCAAGATTTGTTCGCTATGTGTTGACTGATGAATTTGCCAACGGATGCGGACACCGCAAACCGGAAAATTTTCCGGTTTCACTTTCTGCCGATGCGCTGGATAATGTTGAATGCCTGGATATCAGGGCAAATACCACTCAGCCGGTATGGTTAACATTCAGCATACCGGAAAATGCAGAGCCGGGAATATATACGGGTAATTTATTGATGTATGCAAAAGGGGAAAAGAAAAGAAAAATGAATATTTGCCTTGAGGTGCAGGATGAAATATTGCCGCCGGCAAAAGAGTGGAAATTTCATCTCGACTTATGGCAGCATCCTTCGGCAGTGGCACGTGTGAATAATGTGCCGCACTGGTCAGAAGAACACTGGGAACTGATGAAAGAACCAATGAAAATGCTTGCCGCTGCAGGCCAAAAGGTTATTACAGCCACAATGAACAAAGATCCTTGGAACAATCAGTGCTTCGATGCTTATGAAGATATGATTGTCTGGACAAAAAAGGCAGATGCCACATGGGAATATGATTTTTCAGTTTTCGACAGATGGATAAATTTTATGATGGATTTGGGAGTTGACAAGCAGATTAACTGTTATTCAATGATTCCGTGGAACAATGAAATTCATTATAATGACGAGGCATCGGGTGAACTGATAAATGTCAGTGCCCGGCCCGGCACAAATGAATTTACCGAATTGTGGACATCCTTTTTGAAATCATTCAGGGAGCATCTTGATGAAAAAGGGTGGCTCGAAATAACCAATATCGCAATGGATGAACGTTCCCCAAAAGACATGAAAGCCACTTTGGATCTTTTGAATGCAGTTGCTCCGGAATTGGGCGTGGCTTTGGCTGATAATCATAAAAGCTACAAGGAGTATCCGATGTTAACCGATATATGTCTTTCGCAGGGAGAGATTTTTGAGGATGAAGATCTGGAATTCAGAAATGAGAAGGGACTGGTAAGTACATTTTACGTTTGCTGTTCACACAGATTTCCCAACTTTTTTACATTTTCAGATCCGGCTGAAGCACCGTTTATCGGATGGTACACAATGGCTGCCGGATTTGACGGATTTCTTCACTGGTCATACAACTCATGGGTTGAAAATCCGCTTACCGATTCACGCTTTCGTACATGGCCTGCCGGCGATACTTATGTGATTTATCCGGGAAACAGAAGTTCAATCCGTTTTGAACGTTTGTTAGAGGGAATTCAGGATGCGGAAAAGATCAGAATTTTAAGAGAGAAGTTTACTGCTGAATCTGAAACCGGGAAACTGGAAAAATTAAATTCGGAGCTGACAAAGTTCAATATTACAAAAGCACCGCAGAGCGGAACTGCCCGGTTGCTGAATGAAGGCAGAAAGTTACTGAATGAATTGAGCCGTTAATTATTGCTTTTTTATTTTTCTGTGAACTTTATTTTAATGTGATTGCTAATTCACAAACTTTTGCCTACTTTTGCGCCCGATAATTTTAAACCGTTGTTATTGAAAGCGATGCTGCGGTTTAAACATGGTATAATTTTAAAAATTTTATAATGTATTTAACACCTGAGAAAAAAGCTGAAATTTTCGCACAATATGGCGCAAATGAGCAGGACACCGGAAGTGCCGAGGGACAGATTGCTCTGTTTTCTTACAGAATAAATCATCTTACACAGCACCTGAAAAGCAATAAAAAAGATTTTAACACACAGCGTGCGCTTATTAAACTTGTAGGAAAGCGCCGCCGGCTGCTTGATTATCTTAAAGAGAAGGATATTGAAAGATATCGCGCAATTATTGAAAAGCTTAAACTGCGCAGATAAAAAAGAAATAGGGAAAGGCAATGATATAATTGCCTTTCTTTTTTGTATATTGCAAAACCTCACCACCCTTTAAAAATTATTAGTTATAACATTTTGAATTATTAGTAAAATTATGGTAGATGTAAAAACAAAAACAATCGAACTGTCAGATGGCAGAACGATTACCATAGAAACCGGCAAATTAGCCAAACAGGCCGACGGGTCGGTGGTGGTTCGCATGGGTGATACCATGCTGCTTGCAACTGTTGTATCGGCACAGGAAGCCGGTGATGATGTGGATTTTATGCCACTTTCAGTTGATTATCGTGAGAAGTTTTCGGCGGCAGGCCGCTTTCCGGGTGGTTTTTTAAAGCGTGAAAGCCGTCCGTCAGATGAAGAAATACTTGTTGCCCGCCTCGTTGACAGGGCATTGCGTCCGCTCTTTCCCGAGGATTACCATGCTGAAACAGCAGTTATGGTAAGCCTGATTTCGGCAAACAATGAAGATATACCCGATGCACTTGCAGGGCTTGCAGCTTCGGCAGCAATTGCAGTTTCGGATGTGCCGTTTGAAACTCCCATTTCAGAAGTGAGAGTGGCAAGAATCAATGGCGAATTCGTTATTAATCCAACATATTCACAACTGGCAAAGGCTGACCTCGACATAATGGTGGGTGCATCATACAACAACATTATGATGGTTGAAGGCGAAATGAGTGAAGTTTCTGAGGAAGAGATGCTCGATGCAATTAAATTTGCTCATGAGGAGATAAAAAAGCACTGCAAGGTGCAGGAGGAGCTGGCAGCTGAACTCGGGGTCGTAAAACGGGAATATTCTCACGAAGTGAATGATGAGGAGCTGCGCGAAAAAGTAAAAGCAGATTTGTATTCAAAGTGTTATGATTTTGCAAAACAGCAGGTTACTAACAAACAGGAAAGACTTGCAGGTTTTGATGCAATTCTTGATGAATATACCGAAGCATACAAAGAGTTAAATGAAGGAAATGAAGAGCTGGATATTGAACTTCATGGAAAACTGATAAAAAAATATTATCGCGAAGTTGAAAAAGAAGCCATGCGCCGAATGATTCTGGATGATCAAATCAGGCTCGATGGCAGAAAAACAGATGAAATAAGGCAAATTTGGGGCGAAGTTGATTATTTGCCCGGAGCACATGGCTCGGCAATCTTCACAAGAGGAGAAACACAGTCGCTTACCTCGGTTACGTTAGGTACAAAAATGGATGAAAAGATCATTGATAATGTAACTGTTCAGGGTAAGGAGAAGTTTTTGCTGCATTATAACTTTCCGCCCTTCAGCGTGGCTGAACCGCGTACACCGCGAGGCCTCAGCCGCAGGGAAATAGGTCATGGAAATCTGGCCCACAGGGCACTAAAACGGATGATTCCCGGAGATTTTCCTTATATAGTGCGTATAGTTTCCGATATTCTTGAGTCAAACGGTTCATCGTCAATGGCAACAGTTTGTGCAGGAACAATGGCATTAATGGATTCGGCAATGAAAATTAAGAGGCCGGTTTCGGGAATTGCAATGGGATTAATTACCGATAAGAATGCCGGTAAATATGCCGTTCTTTCAGATATTCTTGGCGATGAAGACCATTTGGGTGATATGGATTTTAAAGTTGCCGGAACGGTTAACGGAATTACCGCCACTCAAATGGATATTAAAATTGACGGGCTGCCGTATGAAGTGCTTGAACAGGCCTTGATGCAGGCTAAAGAGGGAAGACTTCATATTCTGAATAAAATGCTTGAAGTTATTCCTGAACCCAGAGAAGACTTTAAACCAAATGTTCCCAGAATTGAAGTTATAGAAATTCCGAAGGATATGATTGGTGCCGTTATAGGGCCCGGAGGTAAAATAATTCAGGCTATTCAGGAAGAAACTGAAACAGTTATTGTTATTGAAGAAATTGACAACCACGGAGTTGTTGAAATTTCAGGAGCAGGAATTGAAGCAGTTGAAGCTGCCATAAAACGAATTAAAGCAATTATTGCAGTGCCCGAAGTGGGTGAGATTTATAAGGGAATCGTAAAATCGGTGGTTTCATTTGGTGCATTTGTGGAAATTATTCCGGGAAAAGATGGTTTGCTGCATATTTCAGAAATGGCATGGGAGCGTATAGAATCTGCTGAAGATTTTATAAAAGAGGGTGAAGAAATTGAGGTTAAACTTATCGGTATTGATGAAAAAACCGGTAAACTGAAACTTTCGCGCAGGGTGTTGCTGCCCAAGCCCGAAGGATATGTGGAAAGGCCGCCAAGAAGTGGTGACCGCCCTCCCAGAAGGGATAGTGGCCGAAATGACGATTTCAGGCGTGACCGGAATCGCCGCGATAATGACCGCCGTGATTTTAAAAGGCCGCGCCACGATTAATTTAAACTGAAAAGATTTTTTATATGAAAGCTGCTCAATCTTTGGGTGGCTTTTCTTTTTTGTTAATTTTGATTCATTAACTTTTAT
>CAZXTX010000143.1:0-3273 GCA_964643695.1 uncultured Mariniphaga sp.
ATGTATGAAGAGATGAAAATATCTGAATGAAGGGTTGAGTCATTATCTCCTTTGATATTAAGTGGTTACTTATGGATATTAGGTAGATTTTTGTTGTTTTTTTATCACAAAAGCTAACTCTGGCGAAAGGTGCAGATGGAATATTCCGGTTTATCGGAAGCACCGTCAGCTTTGTAGAATTGAAATTACAAAGAAATTCGGAGGTACGGAGTACCGAAATATTTTAGCATAATTAGAAACGCAGCGGAAACAACGAAATTTACCTTCCCTTTGGCAGGTGAACCTTCCGTAAGATATGGCAGCCTCTTTTATGCAAAAAGCAAATCCCTAAGGGTTTCGAAGTTCCCTTAGGGTTTGGTTACCAGAAAAAGTGTAGTTTTTATTACCTGAAAATTACTTTATCCTGAGTCTGTTAATATACTTTTTTTTTCAAAAAACTCTTTTCTGCAGTTTCATAAAACCTTTCATAAATTAAATTTAGAAACTGTTTTTTATTTATATATATTTGTTTGTCAAACTGTTATTTGAGGTTTGAATTCATTTTTTTATAATGATTTACGAAGACTTTTAATTTTTATTAAATAAAATATTGTACCTCATATTATAAAAGATAAATATTATACGAAATGCTGATATTTAAAGACACAAAATTTATTAAATCACCTTTTACGAATGAAGCTGAATTGGAACAGATAGTAATTGATAATTATGAATACTTATTTGGTCCAACCTCAATTTATTTATCCAAAACAAAAATAAAAACATCAGATGGTGAAGGAACTATTCCAGATGGCTTTGCAATTGATATAGGCCAAAGAAGATGGTATATAGTTGAAGCAGAATTGATGCATCATAGTGTATGGAGTCACATTGCACCTCAGGTAACAAAGCAAATTTTAGCATCTACTCAAAAAGGGACAAGACGAACTTTGGTTGACTTAACAGTAGAGCTATATGAAAATGACCCCTATACAAAAGAAAAATTTGAAGATTTAAAAATATCAGTTGTTAATGTCAGACAAGTAATTGGAGATATATTGGAGACAGATCCGATAATTGGAATTCCAATAGATGGAATTAAAAATGATCTTCGCGATTGGGCAAAGACACTAAAACATGACGTAAAACTTTGGATAATCAGTAAATTTGTTGAAATGAACTATCCTGAAAATGTAGTCTTTGAATTTCCAGAAGAATTTAAACCTGAATTTGACACTGAAGAAAAAGAGAGTAAAACAGACAAAGAAAATTCTATGGTTATTCAATATGGTGTTGAAATTTCAGACTTAATAAATGCAAAGTTTCTGGCTATAGGCGAAAAACTTTATATGTCTTATAAACCTAGAAATGGACGTAATAAAAATTACGAAGCAATAATTTTAGAAGACGGCTCTTTAGAAGTATTAGGACAAAAATTCTCTAGTCCTAGCTATGCAGCATTAGCTGGAATTCAAGATGCAGGTAGTGATCGAAAAACTGTAAATGGGTGGACTTCATGGAAAAATAAAAACAATATTACAATCGCTGAATTAAGAGAAAAACTATTAGAACAAATCGAATTAAAACAAATTGAAAATTAGTTCTTAAATTAAAGCTTATCAATAAAATTTACCATTATCAAATTACCGTCTCTTAAAAAATCAATAAAAATCTGAACATCTGATTTTTATTCTGTTTATCGGTTTTTCATAATTTTCTCTGAAAATATTTCCATACTTTTGGCGTTTTAGCGGTAATACATTTTTTGAATGGGCAGAAAAATTTTTCTCCATATTATTTTTTCAATACTGATTCTATCGGCAAAAGCACAAATTGGCGGTGAATCAACTTATCAGTTTCTGGAACTTACAAACTCTGCCCGTATTGCTGCACTTGGCGGAAACCAGATTGCACTTACCGACACTGCCGACCTGAACCTGCCGTTCCATAATCCGGCACTGCTTCACAAAGGGATGCACAATACCGTTCTGGTTAACTATGTAAATTATTTTATGGACATAAACTACGGTTATGCATCCTATGCACGCAGTTTTGACGGTATCGGCAATTTTGCCACCGGAATGCACTATATCAATTACGGCGATTTTAAGGAAGCCACTGAACTTGGCGAACTGACCGGCAATTATTTTAAAGCAGCCGAATATGCACTGAACATGATATATTCAAATCATTATAAACGGCTCAGCTACGGCGGAAACCTGAAGCCTGTTTTTTCGGTTTTTGAGAGTTACCGATCTTTTGGAATGGCTGCCGATCTGGGTTTAAACTATTTTAGCAAAGACAGCCTTACCAATTTTGCAATTGTTGCGCGTAACATTGGTGGACAAATTACCACCTATTATGATGACGGTAATCGCGAATCCATTCCGTTTAATTTGCAGGCCGGAATAAGTTCAAAACTTAAACACGCACCGGTTGTGCTTTCACTTACCATGCAGCACCTCACAAACTGGGACCTTGCAAAACCTGATGACAAGGAGCAGACTCTGGAAAACTGGAATGAGCGTCAGGAGAGTTTTGCCAAACAGCTGATGAGGCATGCCGTGCTGGGAGTTGAAATTCTGCCTTCCCAAAATTTTACGATACGTGCCGGATACAACTATCAGCGCCGTCAGGAACTGAAATTCGAAGAACGGATGTCAACAGTGGGGATGTCATTGGGTTTCGGACTTAAAATAAAACGCTTTCGGCTGGATTTTGCAACTTCACGTTTTCATCTCGCAGGCTCTTCAAATCTGTTTTCATTTTCAATAAATTTAAATGAAGGGTTTTAAATAAAGACATCTGTGTCTTATTTGAAAAATCTTATATCTTTGTCTTAAATCGTAGCAAAATGAGTGAAAACAAAATAATAATTGCCATCGACGGGCATTCCTCATGCGGAAAAAGTACAATGGCAAAATCATTGGCCCGCAAACTCGGATATATCTATATCGATACCGGTGCAATGTACAGGGCAGTCACGCTTTATGCCCTGCGCAAGGGTTGGATTTCCGGTAACAGTATTGACGAAAAAAGGATTATTGAAGGAGTGAAAAGTATAAATATTTCATTCAAATGGGATGAAGCTTCCGAAAAAAACACAACTTTCATGAATGGCGAAAATATTGAGGATGAAATAAGGCAATTGGAAGTTTCACAGTATGTCAGTCCGGTAAGCGCAATTGCAGAAGTGCGTGAAGAAATGGTAAAACAGCAGCGCGAAAACGGTAAAAATAAGGGTGTGGTAATGGATGGCCGCGATATAGGAACCGTTGTTTTTCCTGATGCCGA
>CAZXTX010000143.1:3373-7700 GCA_964643695.1 uncultured Mariniphaga sp.
CAGGTTTCCAACAGGGTGCCCCACCTGAAAAGATTTTCAAAAGAGTTTGATGTAGTTCTTTTTGTTGCCGGGCACAAGAGTTCAAACGGCCAATACCTTTACACAATCTGTAAGGAGGAGAATCCGCGCACGCATCATATTTCCAAAACATCCGAAATTGACCCATCTTGGCTGGAAAATGCCGAATCTGTAGGAATTTGCGGTGCCACTTCCACACCAAACTGGCTCATGGAAGATGTTGCGGAATGGATAAACAATAACTTTTCATCCTGATAATTCATTAACTTTTTTGTTTCTTTGAATAGAGAAAACAAAAAACAAAAATGCCGGAATTATTTGCACAGGTTATTTTGCCGCTTTCGCTTCATGATGCATACAGCTATCGTGTCCCCGAAAAATGGCATCATAAAATTATACCCGGACAAAGGGTGGTTGTGCAGTTTGGCACAAAAAAACTCTATTCGGCACTGGTGCTTTCTGTTTCAGATTCAGCCCCGGAAAATATCGAGATAAAAGAGATTATTCAGATTTTGGATGATGAACCTGTCATTTTTCACGAAAATCTTCAGCTCTGGAAATGGATTGCAGATTATTACTGCTGTACAATGGGAGATATGCTGAGAGCAGCACTTCCGTCGGGGTTGAAATTGGAGAGTAAAACTAAAATAATTTATTCGGGAGGCGAAGGAAATTATCAGTTATCGGAAAAAGAGACATTTATTCTGGAACTTATAAAAAAGGAAGCAGCAACACCGGATTATCTACATAAAGAGTCAGCCGGCAATTTTTCCTACACTATCCTGAAATCACTTCTTGATAAAAACATTGTTCAGGCAGAAGAGAATATTGCCGGGCGCTATAAGCCCAAAACCGAAATAAGGGTGAGATTCCATCCCCAGATAAAAACTGAAGCTGATTTACAAAATGCCATAATCAGCCTGAAAAGAGCCAAAAGGCAAAAAGAGTTGGTGGAGTATTTTTATGAAAAAACGGGCTTTTCATTAAATCCAAAAAAAGCAAACTTAACCAAAAGTGAGCTTTTGAAACAAACCGGAGTCGGGCCTTCTGTTTTTAACGGACTTGTTGAAAAGAAAATTCTTACAATATATTCCGAACAAATTTCCAGGATAGAAGAAGGCGAAGCAAAGCAGGCAGGACTGAATCTGCTCAGCAGCTACCAGCAGCAGGCGCTTGATGAAATAAAGGCAGGTTTTGAGAATAATCAGGTTACTTTAATTCACGGAATCACGGCAAGCGGTAAAACAGAAATTTATATTCATCTGATTGACGAGGCAGTCAGGCAGGGAAAACAGGTTTTGTACCTGCTGCCCGAAATTGCGCTTACGGCACAAATTATTGAACGACTGCAAAATGTTTTTGGCTCCAAAGCCGGAATTTACCACTCAAGGCTGAACAATCAGGAACGGGTAGAAGTCTGGAACAAAGTTCTGAAGTTCAAAAAAAGCCCTAAGGAGGGTTATCCGGTTGTTTTGGGGGCAAGGTCGGCTCTGTTCCTGCCGTTTTCAAATCTGGGACTGATAATTGTCGATGAAGAACATGAAAACTCATTCAAGCAGTTTGACCCCGCCCCGCGCTACCATGCCCGCGATATGGCTGTGGTTATGGGAAAGCTCAACAATGCAAATGTTTTGTTAGGCTCGGCAACTCCGTCATTCGAAAGTTTCCACAATGCCGTAACTGGCAAATATGCGCTGGTTAATCTCATGCAGCGGCATTTTGACATGGAACTTCCTGAAATAATAACGGCAGATTTAACTCTGGCAAGAAAAAGAAAAAAGATGCATTCGATGCTTACACCTGAACTTTTTTTATTAATGAATGATGCACTGGACAACAATGAGCAGATTATTCTTTTTCAAAACCGGAGAGGCTATTCACCATATATTCAATGCCAAAGCTGCGGCTGGATTCCAAAATGCAGAAATTGCGATGTTAGTCTTACATATTACAAATTCCGTCAGCGGCTTAATTGTCATTACTGCGGTTATGGTACCGCCATGCCGGCAAAATGCCCGGAATGTGGTTCACCTGAAATAAAAACACGTGGTTTTGGTACCGAAAAGATTGAAAAGGAACTGAAACCGTTTTTTTCGGGAAAACGCATTGAACGGATGGACCTGGATACCACCCGCACCAAAAATGCCTTTGGAAAAATTATTCATAATCTTAAAACCCGAAAAACCGATATTTTAGTGGGTACGCAAATGGTGGCAAAAGGACTTGACTTTGAACATGTGAATATTGTGGGAATTTTAAATGCCGATAATCTGATTAATTTTCCCGATTTCAGGGCTCATGAAAGAGCGTATCAGCTTATTTCGCAGGTTAGCGGACGTGCCGGCAGAAAACACAAGCAGGGTAAAGTGGTAATTCAAACAGCCCAGCCTGAACATCACCTGATTGATTTAATAAAAAGGCAGGATTATATTGCTGCATTTGAAACACAGATGGAAGAGCGTAAAATGTTTAAATACCCGCCGTATTACAGGCTGATTAAGCTAATCGTGAAACATAAAAAAACTGAAAACGTAAACCGCGTTGCCGGAGAAATTGCAAATCAGCTCCGAAAAAACAAATTCTTAATTGTACTGGGACCTGAATTTCCGCTTGTAAGCCGCATTCAGCTGTGGTATCATAAGGAAATATGGCTGAAACTGCACCCCGGGCTGCAACTTGCCGAAACAAAAGGCTTTATACTGCAGATCATTGAAAACGTTCGAAAAATGCCGGATAACAGTAGTTGCGTGGTGAATATTGATGTTGATCCGTTTTAAATCCGGTGTCAGCAGATGTTTTGAAACTATATATTTTGTGAAAAATATAAATTGTTCCACGATATTTTTTAACATTTAACAAAAAATATAAACCTGTTGTTTGTTCATTTTCAGTTCCTTAACCAGTTGTTAACGAATAGTGTCGAAAAGTAAATTCAGTCAGTAAAGGCTAAATTGTTATATTTGAACCCATTCAAAAATAAAAGCTGATGGGAAAAATCATATCACTGGCAAACCAGAAAGGCGGGGTTGGAAAAACCACAACCACCATTAATCTTGCAGCCAGTCTTGCAGTATTGGAACAAAAAGTACTTGTTATTGATGCCGATCCTCAGGCCAATTCAACCTCGGGTTTCGGATTTGACGTAAGCAATGTTCAGTCGAGCATATATGAATGTATTGTGGATGGTATTGATCCTGAAAAGGTTATTCTCAAAACTGAAATATCCAATCTTCATATAATTCCTTCCAACATCGATCTGGTAGGTGCTGAAATTGAGATGCTCAATCTTCCGAACAGGGAGAAGGTGATGAGAAATACCATAGGGAAACTGAAAGATATTTACGATTTTATTTTAATAGATTGTTCACCGTCCTTAGGATTAATAACTGTAAACGCACTTACTGCTTCCGATTCGGTAATTATACCTGTTCAGTGTGAATATTTTGCACTTGAGGGGTTGGGCAAACTGCTGAATACCATTAAGATTATTCAGAACAGGCTCAATCCGTCACTTGAAATTGAAGGTTTTTTGCTGACAATGTTTGACTCGCGGCTCAACCTTTCCAATCAGGTTTACGAGGAGGTAAAACATCATTTTCAGGATATGGTGTTTGATACAGTTATTCAGCGTAATGTAAAATTAAGTGAGGCACCGAGTTATGGTAAGCCCGCTATTCTTTATGATGCAAGCTCAAGAGGGGCAATAAACCACATGAATCTTGCACGGGAAATTCTTCAGCGGAACAATATGACTTTGTTGCCGCAGGAAAGTAAAATAATTAACAATTAATATTTGGTATGGCTAAAAGGAATGTTCTGGGAAGAGGTCTGGGCGCATTGATTGACGATGCAGGAAAAATGAGCCAGGCGGCAATTAGTGAAGTTGAACTGAGTAAAATTGAGGCCAATCCTTTTCAGCCGCGTTCCAGATTTGATGAGGAATCTTTGGAGGAACTGGCTGCTTCAATTCGTGAAATAGGACTTATTCAACCTGTGACACTTAGGCAAACCGGCCCCGGCAGTTATCAGATAATTGCCGGTGAGAGGCGTTTCAGGGCTGCGCAAATTGCGGGTTTAAATTCAATACCCTCATATGTTCGTCATGCAAAGGATGAGGGCATGCTTGAAATGGCACTGGTTGAAAATATTCAGCGCGAAGATCTGGATGCCATTGAGATAGCACTCAGCTATCAGAGGCTTATGGAAGAACTGAATTTTACTCAGGAGGAGATGAGCAGCCGTATCGGGAAAAAACGTTCAACCATTGCGAATTATCTCAGACTTTTGAAGTTACCTGCCGTAATACAGA
>CAZXTX010000144.1:0-7680 GCA_964643695.1 uncultured Mariniphaga sp.
TTAATTTTTGTTGCTGTATAATATATTTTTTTCTTGTCTCGTATCAAAATTTTGTTATTACATTTACGACTTGTGAAAAAAAGTGCAAAACCAAAAAATCTTTTTCCAAAATATACATTGAAACCGAAATATTAAACATCAGGCATATATGACTTCAAAAATTCAAGAGTTAACATCTATAATTTATAATGAAGGTGTTCAAAAAGCACAGGAAGAGGCTGAGGCTATTTTGAGAGAAGCCAGAGAAAAAGCTGCCGGCATTGAGAAAGAGGCTCAGATAAAATCTGAAAAATTAATTTCTGATGCCGGAGAAAAAGCTGAGGAGCTTAAAAGACAGGTTGATTCTGAAATCAGGATGACAATTAATCAGGCTGTTTCCGCAATAAAGCAGAACATTTCATCTCTCATTTCCATGAAGGTAATTCAGCCGCCGGTTAAAGAGTTGTTTTCAGATGGTGATTTTCTGCAAAATCTGGTTTTGACGGTTGTTAAGGGCTGGGTTGAAAAAGACAATTTTGATTTAAATGTCATTCTTCCCGAACAGGAAAAGAATAAATTTGAGGAGTTTTTCAAAAACAGTCTGGCAGAAGAGATGAATAAGGGGCTTCAGGTTAAATTTGCACAAAACTTAAAATCTGGTTTTAAAATAGGGCCGTCGGACGGAAGTTACCTTATCAATTTTACAGATGAGGACTTTACCAATTTTTTTAAGGCGTATTTGAGGCCCAAAACAAGCCAGTTGCTTTTTGAGGAGGAATGATGAATAAACGAAACTATCATTGTCTTGTAGCAGGATTCCCCGATCTGATACCCGATGACAGAAAACTGCACTATTCATCGTTAACCATGCGGGATTACTTGAAAGATGAGCTGAAGCCTGCCGATTTTGAGCTGGTAAAGTTGTTCTATCTTCCCTTTGACCATGATAATCTTCTGAATCTGTTGTACGGAAAAGAGTTTGAATGGGATAAACGCGGAAACTTTCCGCAGGAAGTTATGGAACGCTTTACCGATAAAAAACAGCTTGAGCCGGTTGACTCTTCTCTGTTTCCGAAGTATTTTAGCAAGCTTGTCACAAATTATCTCAGCGATCAGTTTGAGATGACCGAAACGGAAGCCGGAAAGTTTCTGATGGAGGAGTGGTATTCACTTCTTGAAAATTCAGAAAATGAGTTTGTGGTTCAGTTTTCAGAATACAAAAAGAACATTGCCAACATTATGCTGGCATTAAACGGGCGAAAACATGAAATTCCGTTTGAGGAAGCACTGATTGGCGACAATGAAGTGACAAGAGCACTGAAACGGAGCAGGCTGCGCGATTTTGGCCTTACTGATGAAATTGACAACATAGAAACTTTCGTTCAGATTTTTGAAATGGAAAATATTCTTGAACGGGAGCTGAAACTTGATAATTATACCTGGCAATTTATTGATGAAATTAACTTTTTCAACTATTTCACAATTGAAAAGGTTCTGGGCCTTGTGCAGAAGGTTTTTATTGCCGAACGCTGGTATGAACTTGATAAAGAAAAAGGACAACAGATATTTACTCATTTAATGGAGGAATTACAGTCAAATTTTGAATTTCCCGAAGAATTCTCAATAGCATATGGAAAAAGAAAATAAAACAAAAGGCAAAGTGGTTGGTATTGTTGCCAATCTGGTAATGGTTGAGGTTGACGGACCGGTTGCCCAGAATGAAATCTGCTTTATTTCGTTAGGCAGTGAAAGACTGATGGCCGAAGTTATTAAAGTAGTGGGAATAATAGCTTATGTACAGGTGTTTGAAAGTACCCGCGGACTTAAAACTGGTTCTGAGGTTGAGTTTCAGGCACACATGCTTGAGGTTACACTCGGGCCGGGCATTCTTTCACGCAATTATGACGGGCTGCAGAACGACCTTGACAAAATGGAGGGTATTTTCCTTAAAAGAGGTGATTATACCGACCCGCTCAACAGGGAAAAGCTTTGGCAGTTTAAGCCCATTGCAAAAACAGGCGATGAGGTTCAGGCAGGCAGCTGGCTTGGGGAAGTTGACGAAAACGGACAGCCGCACAAAATTATGGTTCCGTTTAAAATGGAGGGTAGTTATAGTGTTAAGGAAATTGTTGCAGAAGACGAATACAGGGTTGATGATAAAATAGCTGTGGTAACCGATGACAGTGGAAACGAAACCGTTATCACAATGGTTCAGAAATGGCCGGTAAAGGTTGCAATCGGAGCTTACAGGGAAAAACCACGCCCGTTTAAACTGCTGGAAACCGGAGTCAGGTGTATGGATACCTTAAATCCGATTACCGAAGGCGGAACAGGATTTATTCCCGGACCGTTCGGAACCGGAAAAACAGTTTTGCAGCATGCAATTTCAAAACAGGCCGAAGCCGACATTGTGATTATTGCAGCATGCGGCGAAAGAGCAAACGAAGTTGTGGAAATTTTTACCGAATTTCCCGAGCTTGAAGACCCGAGAACCGGAAAAAAACTTATTGAGCGTACAATTATTATCGCAAATACATCAAATATGCCGGTGGCAGCACGTGAGGCATCGGTTTATACGGCAATGACCATTGGTGAATATTACCGTGCAATGGGGCTGAAAATACTGCTGATGGCAGACTCCACCTCACGCTGGGCACAGGCTTTGCGCGAAATGTCGAACAGACTTGAGGAGCTTCCCGGACCGGATGCTTTTCCGATGGACCTGTCGGCTGTTATTTCAAACTTTTATGCCCGGGCAGGTTATATCTATCTGAACAACGGAGAAACCGGCTCAATTACATTTATTGGTACTGTATCGCCTGCGGGAGGTAACCTGAAGGAGCCTGTAACCGAAAGTACCAGAAAAGCTGCCCGTTGCTTTTACGGGCTCAGTCAGGCACGTGCTGACGGAAAACGCTATCCGGCAATCGACCCGATAGACAGTTATTCCAAATATCTTGAATACGAAGAAGTTCAGGAAAATTTGGAAAAAAATGTCAGTAAAACGTGGCTTTCTGATGTGAGCAAAACAAAAGACATTCTTCTGAGGGGAAAAGAGGCAATGGAACAGATAAATATTCTTGGTGACGATGGTGTGCCGATTTCGTTTCATGAAACTTTTTGGAAATCGGAACTTATTGATTTTGTGATATTGCAGCAGGATGCGTTTGACAAAATTGATGCATCAACACCAATGAAGCGCCAGCAATATATGTTGGCGAAAGTACTTGATGTTACCGACAGTAAATTTGAGTTCGGACATTTTGAAGATGTGGGTAATTTCTTTAAAGAGGTAATCAATGAATTCAGGCAGATGAATTATTCGGAATTTGAATCTGATAAATTCAGACAGCATGAAGAGGCATTGGCAGAACTGCTGAAAAACGGAGCAAATAATTAAGACTTTTAAATAATCAAGAGAAAAGATATTGATATGGAAAGCCAGGCATTTCAGAAAGTATATACAAAATTGACCAATATTACCAAGGCAACGGTTACACTCAGAGCCACTGATGTGGGGTACGACGAAATGGCCAGTGTTAACGGAAGACTGGCACAGGTGGTAAAAATCAGTGGTGATGAAATTACCCTTCAGATTTTTGAAGGAACCGAGGGAATTCCCACCAATGCCGAAGTCAGTTTCTGGGGAAGACCGCCACAACTGAAGGTTAGCGAAGAGCTGGCCGGGCGTTTTTTCAACGCCTATGGCGACCCGATTGACGGAGGGCCTGAAATTCAGGGTGAAGTGCGCGACATCGGAAGCCCGTCGGTAAACCCTGTAAGGCGGCAGCAGCCTTCAAACCTGATTGCCACCGGAATAGCGGGAATTGACCTGAACAACACACTGGTTTCTGGTCAGAAAATTCCGTTTTTTGCCGACCCCGACCAGCCTTACAATCAGGTGATGGCAATGGTTGCACTTCGTGCAAAAACCGATAAAATTATTCTTGGCGGAATGGGGCTCACAAATGACGACTATCTCTATTTTAAGAATGTGTTTGACAACGCCGGAGCTTTGGATCGTATCGTTAGTTTTGTGAATACCACTGAAAATCCGCCGGTTGAAAGGCTGCTGGTGCCGGATATGGCTCTTACCGCTGCCGAATATTTTGCAGTTGACAAAAATGAAAGTGTTCTGGTTCTGCTTACCGATATGACACTTTATGCCGATGCGCTCAGTATAGTTTCCAACCGTATGGATCAGATTCCTTCAAAAGACAGTATGCCCGGCTCGCTATATTCCGACCTTGCCAAAATTTATGAAAAGGCAGTTCAGTTTCCGTCGGGTGGTTCAATTACAATTATTGCGGTTACAACACTTTCAGGCGGTGATATCACACACGCCATTCCCGACAATACCGGATATATTACCGAAGGACAGTTATTCCTGAGACGTGATACCGACATCGGTAAAGTTATCGTTGACCCGTTCAGGTCGCTTTCGAGGCTTAAACAGCTGGTAATCGGGGAGCAAACCCGTGAGGATCATCCACAGGTGATGAACTCGGCAATACGTCTTTATGCTGATGCTGCAAATGCAAGGACCAAACTTGAAAACGGATTCGACCTTACCGATTATGATGAGCGTGTGCTGAAGTTTGCCGTAGAGTATTCTGACCAGATTCTTGCAATTGACGTGAATGTGGATACCGATACCATGCTTGATATTACATGGAATTTGTTCGGCAAGCATTTTAGAAAAGCTGAGGTGGCAATTCGCGACAATTTAGTGGAAAAATACTGGAAAAGTTAAACCAATTAAAGAGATTAAGTGGCCATAAAATTTCAATATAATAAAACTGAATTACAATCGCTCGACAAACAGCTGAAAGTAAGGGAGCGTGCTTTGCCGACTTTGAAAAACAAAGAGTCGGCACTGCGTGTGGAGGTTAAAAAGGCTAAAGACCGGGCTGCTGAGCTGGAGGAAGAGTATAACCGCCATATCTCATCTTACGAAAGTATGGCCCGGTTGTGGGGAGAGTTTGACCAGAGCCTTGTCAGGATAAAAGATGTTGAACTTTTGTCGAAGAAAATTGCAGGTGTGTTTACACCGGTTCTTGAAAGTATATCTTTTGAAACCACAACACAGAATCTGCTGAGTCAGCCGGTTTGGTTTGCGGATGGAATTGCAATAATTAAAAACATTGCAGAAGTCGCAATTGAACGTGAAGTATTTCTGAAAAAAATGGAAATACTGGATTTTGCACGTAAAAAGACAACCCAGAAGGTGAATTTGTACGAAAAAGTACAGATTCCGGGCTTTGAAGATGCAATAAGAAAAATTAAGAGATTTTTGGAAGATCAGGAGAATTTGTCAAAGGCTGCCCAGAAAATTGTTAAGGACAGACAGGAAAAACAAAGGCTTAAGGAGGTTGAAGCATGATAGTTCCAATGTACAAATATGCGTTTTTGGTTTACCATTCAAACTATAAGGATTTTCTGAAGAGTATCAGAAAAATAGGAGTGGTTCACATAAATACCAAAAACAATGAATTGACCCCTGAAATGCAGGAGCTTTTCAGACATCTTTCGGATGTGGAAAAAACTGCCGAAAAATTAGAGGTTACCGGAATAGAAAAAAAAGGACTGAACCATAATTTTAAAAACGGAGATGAAGTTTACCGGCGGCTGAAAACCATTGAGAAGGATACAGAGAACAATCAGCAGAAAATACTGCAGCTCGAAAAGGAGAAAAAACTGCTGCTGCCGTGGGGAGATTTTGAATGGGATAATATTCGCAAACTTGAGGAGCAGGGAATAAAAGTGAAATTTATGTCGTGCCCCTCAAGAAAATATGAATCGGAATGGGAGGAGCAGTATTATCTGAAACCGGTTGCCGAAGTTGAGGGATACCACTATTTTTTAAAAATTGAACGGGATAAAGATATTGAAGATGATGGTTTTGAAGAGAAAACCGGCTCCGATGAGGCGGTTCTGCCTGAAAGCTCATTAAGTGAAGTTGATGCGGAAATTGACAGGCTGAAAAATGAAAATGAATCGTTTGTCCATGAAATTCACCATATAGCCTTTGAGAACAAACCGCTTATCAGAAAATACATTGAGGAACTTCATCAGGAAATTTCAGAACAAAACGCTCTTCTGCAAACAACAGAAGAGGTTGAAGGCAGGGTAAAACTGCTTGAAGGATGGGTTCCCGAAACCAAAAAGGAGGAGCTTGATAACTATTTGGAAGAGAATAAAATATTATATACTTCAGACAAGGCGGAAGGTGAGGATAAAGTTCCCATTTTGCTGAAAAACAACAGATTTGCAAGGGTGTATGAAGTTATAGGCGAACTCTATGACCTTCCCAACCACAGGGAAATTGACCTTGTTCCGTTTTTTGCACCATTTTATATGATGTTTTTCGGGTTTTCTCTTGGTGATGCGGGTTATGGCCTTATTCTGATTGTGGCTGCACAGTTTTTGAAAAAGAAAATGCCCAATCTTAAATCAATATTTACACTTGCCCAGTGGCTGGGACTTGCAACCGTAATTTTTGGCACACTTACAGGTACTTTTTTTGGAGTGAGGCTGGGTGATTTGAATGTTCCGTTTTTGCAAAGAATGAAGGAGTATATGCTTGATACCGACCAGCTTTTCAATCTTGCCCTTATTTTGGGTGCGGTGCAAATCTTATTCGGAATGTTTATTAAAGTTTTTAACATAACGCGTGTTGAGGGATTTATGTATTCGCTTTCAACAATTGGTTGGCTTGTGCTGCTGCTTGGGCTTGGAGCTGTTTACGGACTTGAAACCGGCGGAATAATATCTTCGGAAGTTGCAAAGGTTGCACTGATTGCTGTTCTGTCGGTTGCCGGAGTTCTCATATTGCTGCTCAATAATCCGAAACGCAATCCGCTGATAAATTTCGGTGCCGGTTGGTGGGATGTTTACGGTATGGCAACCGGGCTTCTTGGCGATTTATTATCATATATCAGGTTGTTTGCATTGGGTATTTCAAGTTCAATTCTTGGAATGGTGTTTAACAGCATGGCGATGACAATTAAGCCTGATATTATAATTATTGGCCCGCTTGTTATGATTATTATTCTGGTTATAGGACATAGTATAACAATTTTTATGTCGGGGCTGGGTGCGTTTGTGCATCCTATCCGTTTAACTTTTGTGGAATTTTATAAAAATGCCGGATTCATGGGTGGCGGTAAGCCATATCAGCCTTTTGCCGAGCCGGCTTCAAAAAAATAGTTAAATAAATAAAGTAATAACGTTTAAAATAAATTGAGAATGGAACCAGTTGTTTTAGCTTACATTGGAATTGGATTAATGGTCGGCCTTTCAGGAATTGGAAGTTCGTTGGGTACTACTGTAGCCGGTAATGCATCGGTTGGTGCAATGAAGAAGAACGGCGATGCTTTTGGTAGTTATATTATGCTTAGTGCTTTGCCGGGAAGCCAGGGATTGTACGGCTTTGCCGGATACTTCCTGCTCTCCAGCTTCGGTCTTTTGGAACCGACAATTACATGGGGAATGGCTTCAGCAGTATTTGTTGCCGGATTAATTTTAGGTTTTGTCGGACTTCTTTCGGCAATCCGTCAGGGAGAGGTGTGTGCAAATGGTATTGCCGCCATCGGCGCAGGCCATAACGTGGCCGGAAAAACTCTTATTCTTGCTGTTTTTCCCGAGCTGTATGCAATTATTGCGCTGGCAGTTACCTTCCTTATCGGTAATGCTGCCGCA
>CAZXTX010000145.1:0-2507 GCA_964643695.1 uncultured Mariniphaga sp.
GATTATCTCTTTTTCGGTAAACGGTCAGCTGCCGTATGACTATTACGGGCGACAGTGGAAACCGCAGAAGGATGATGTCTATCTTCAGGAAGTTTCTGAAAAAATAGCGACGGGCAGTCCGGTTGTTTCGGTAGCAGAAATTGACGGAACCTGTTTTGCACTTATGGAAAACCGGATTAACCGGCTTGAAAATGGTGAACTGAAACCTGTTCAGTCTGCACCTACCGGAGTACGGAAACTTATGCGTGAAAACGGCTTGTTATGGGCTTTGACCGATGGCGGCCTGTACAGGTATGGCAACAATACCTGGCAAAAATTTGACGACCGCAACTTTGTGGATTTGTGTACTCACGGCGGTAAACTGCATGCTGCAACGCGCGAGGAGATTTTCAGACTGGAGGGCAGCAGCTTTGTCAGCACCAAACCCGAAGGCGGTTATTATTCAAACGACATAACAATGGTAATGGAAGACGGTACACAGCTTCATGCCGACCCTGTGCGCCTTGGGCCGATTAACCGGATTGAATCATACAGCGGAACACTGTATGTTTTGCGGCCCGGCAAACTGGTGTTTTTCGACGGACTGACAGTTGATGAGGATTTTATTGATTTCGGTACGTGGCCTTCCGGAAATCTGGGTGATATTCTCAGACACGGAAACCGTCTGCTTATCAGCACCGACCGTGGTCTTGCCGTTCTGCGCGGTGCAGCTCTTTCAACAATTAAAGGACAGGATGGCCTGCCGGTAGAAAATACAACATGCCTTGCCGCCGGTTTTGACGGCGATGTGTGGATTGGCACAAAGAGGGGGGCAGTCAGGATGCTTGAGAACGACTGGCATTACTTTGGCGGGCAGTTGTGGCTGCCGGACAATAACGTAAACAGCATTGCAGTGGGCAAAGACGTTGTTTACATTGCCACCGACGGCGGACTGGGGATTATAAAATATGAACCCTACACGCTTCTTAAAAAAGCGGAACATTTTGAACGCCATTTGGATGAGTGGGGACATAAGCGTATGGGATTTATTCATACTCTTTATAAAAAGGACGGCAAATGGATTCGCGAAATAAGTGATAATGATGGTGAGCACACATCGGCATATCTTGCAGCCATGTGTTACAAGTATGCTGTTACCGGTGATAAAAAGGCAAGGGAAGAGGCAGTTGAATCTTTTAAGGCAATGGCCTGGCTGGAGCAGATTTCGCCTGTAAGGGGATTTTTTGCACGGGCTATCTGGTCAACAACCCATGATGAGGATAATATGTCAACCGGAGGGTCGGGAGGTTTGCCGGCAAAATGGTATCCCACACCCGACGGGAAATGGTACTGGAAAGGCGACACTTCAAGCGACGAGGTTATATCACATTTTTATGCGGTTTCTCTTTTTCATGATATTGCGGCAGAAGGAAAAGAGAAAGATCTGGCACGCCAGCACCTTGAACGAATTGCAGGTTATATAATTGATTCCGGCTGGGTTTTAAACGACCTTGACGGAAAACCAACCCGCTGGGGACGCTGGAATCCCGAATATCTGCTGCGGCATTACGGCTATTCCGACAGGGGAGTAAACGGCCTTGAAGCTCTGGGCTTTACAAAAACTGCTCTTGCACTTACAGGTGACAAAAAATTTGAAAAAGCTTATCAGCAGTTGGTTGACTGGAGATACCCGGAAAATACCGTCCGTCAGAAAAATGTTTTTCCTCCCGGAGATATTGCAACCTGGGATGATGACCTGGCATACAAGGCATATTATATTCTGTTCAGGTATAACAGCGACAATGACCGCCTGCAGAGTATTTACATGAGAAGCCTTGAACGGACTTTTGAAATAAAACGGATGGAGCATATTCCGTGGTTCAATTATATATACGGTCTGGTTACCGGCAATGAGTGCGAAACTGAACAGTCGGCAGAACATTTACGCGCCTGGGTGCTTGATTGTGTTCAGTACAGTTACAGCAACTCACACCGTGATGATTTATTTCCTGAAGATGGATATACCTCTTACGAAACCGGAAAAAAACGTATTTCACCAAGGGAAATGTGTGTGAAACGCGGAAGCCGGAGTGCTATTGCTTTAGACAGAAGTTTAAACGGAAATGTGGTTATGGAACCTACCGGATACATTAGAGATTACTGGATGGGAAGGTATTACGGATTTATTGAGGCACCTGAAACCACTGACCCCGCATTGATTTCAGTAAAAAGAGACAGGCTAAAAAATGTTGGAGCCGAACCGTACAATGGCCCCGGAAGGCCTGAAATTAAATTGTCAAAGTAATTTTTCTACAAGGATATTTTATAATATTGCAGGATTGTAAAAATATTTAGGGCGATTAGCCTTAAACTGAATAAAAATCTTTTAACCAAATAATTAAAAAAATGACAACACAAAAAGTCAGATGGAGTAAATTACTGCCGGTTTTCCTGTCGTTTATAGTGATGGGATTTGTGGATATTATCGGAGTGGCAACCGGTTACATCAAACAGGATTTTGAGCTTAC
>CAZXTX010000145.1:2607-7636 GCA_964643695.1 uncultured Mariniphaga sp.
CCGCTGATTGCCACATTTTTTGCCCTTCGTTTCGGAAACTGGAAACTTGCGTTTGCACTTTACGGAGTAACCTCGATGCTTGCGGCAATCTGGCTTGGATTAACTCCGATTGAAGAGTCGAAACCCGACCGTAAACCGGCTACATTCAGTTCATGTTTCAGTTTGCTGAAAAACAGGTTTGTACTGTTTATGACACTTTCAATTTTTCTGATTGTTGGTGCGGAAGTGGCAATCAACACCAACATCAGTGATATTCTTATCAACAAGTTTGGCATTACCCTCGAAAAGGCAGCCATCGGAATCAGCATATTTTATCTTGGGGAAACCATATCCAGGCTTGCAGGTGCAGTATTGCTGAACTGGGTTAAGCCGCGCCCCTTTCTGTTTCTGATTTCCATAATTGCACTTGCAGGTGTTGCAGGTGTTATGATGTCGCCGGTTTATTTAGCCGCTATGACTTTTATTTTCTTAATCGGTCTGGGTGCCGGAAGTATGTTCCCGGTTATTTTCTCACTTGCACTTGAAAAAATGCCCGATCGTTCAAACGAAGTTTCGGGACTTCTGATAATGGCAGTTTCGGGCGGTGCGGTTATTCCGCCGCTGGTTGGCCTTGTTAGTACCTTTGTATCATCACTTGCCAGCATGGTTGTTATCGGCTTGTGTATGCTTTATGTACTTTGGGTTTCTTTTTATGTAAGGAAAAACTGACAGATTATTCTATCAGTTTGTAATACCTTGCCATGTAGTAGGGGAGAAGGAAGAATGTTCCCTCCTGTTCGCCCTTCTCTCCCCATACTTCCCTGAAGTGCAGTGCAAAACTGTCGCGGTCCTGTCTTACGTGCCCGCGTTCATCAATGGGGAGTGCAAAGCCGTTCTTCCGCCATCCGATGTCGGGTTCCTGTCCGGGTGTCGGGTCAATTACTATGTCGAGCCGGTGCGTGTTGTCCATTTCGTATCCGATTAAATCCAGAGGCAGCTGTTCCAGCATTTCTTTAATGTGTCCGCCCAGATCAGGATATTCGGCCAGCTCGTTCACAACTTTGTTTGTAAAACTGCCTGCTTCGGGAAAAACCAAGCCTTCCTTGAAAAATCCTTCTCCGGCAAGACTTTTGAAACGGCCTGCCATAGCTGCATAAAGTGCATCCCAGAAAGCATTTTTCTGCTTGCTTATATGGAGCCATGAGTTTTCAAGTGACATGCGGTACATAATCAGAAGTTCAGGGTCATTTTCGTAATTGATGAGCCCCAGCATGCTCATCAGACAAAGATTATTATCCCATGGCACCACATTTTCGGGTGGGAAAAACTCTTTGCCGTGCATTGCATTTATATGATAGTCATGCTCATCCCGGAGCTTTGCGGCAACTTCGCCATATTTTGGATTTCCGGTAACATGGCTTGCAACATTCAGAAAAGAAAGCATTTCAAGTGAGTTCAGTCCGCGCTGGTCCCAGCCCCATACCGAATTGAAATATTCGGGTGAAAAATTGCCCCACCGGGTGGATTTCCCGTCAAAGTCGCGAAGCATGAAACCGTTGCGAATCAGATGGTCGGTAATGTCTGCCACCACTTCGCGAACCGGAGCCTTTTCCTCTTCGGTTTCGGCAACCAAATCGTAATAAATACCATAAAAGAAGTAATGTCCTGCCAGTTCATCGGAGCTGGTATCGCATTTCCAGAGGTATTTGCCGTCGTCGCTTTTTACAAAACGCGGATAAATATCTTTCCAGAACGGGTCGCTTTGCTGTTTACGGATGTTTGATTTGTGAGTATAATCCGGGTCGGCAAGCGGTTCGGGCCAGTCGTGCGGAATAATTACCCTTGCCGGGAATCCGGATTCGTGGGTGATGTCAACCAGCCATTTACATGCTTCAAAACTCCTTTTGGCAAGTTCTTTTGCTTCCTTTTCGCCTGTAATTGCATAACGGTATGCCTGCGCCGCACCGTACATTGATGTGTATTTTCCGTCGTTATCCGAATAGCTCAGGAAAAATGATGCGGTATCGTACGGGATTTTAAGCTCGTTGGGTGCGATAAATCCCATCCGCTGATGCCGGTTTTCCACCTGCCAGGTGAAGTAGGCTGCCTTTTGGTCGAAGGTGATATTTTTTGTTTTTATTTGCCCGACGCCCTTGTTGGTGGCAAACCATGCGGTACCGTCATCCTGAACTGCAACTGCGTTTACATAATCATCAGGAAGCCAGCGCAGGCTGAAGCGGTAATGAAAATTTCCGTTTTCAAATCTGATTGCCCCTTTTTCGGTACCTAACCATACGATACCGTCAGGGCCGGCAGCAGCACAGGTAAAACGGTTGTACGGCAAACCTTCATCGCCTGCATATAATTTCCAGCTGTTGTTGTGAAAACAACCTGCACCTTGTTCCGAACCAAACCAGAGCCGGCCTTGTGAGTCAACAACAAGTGCTTTTACCTGCGAAGGTGCCCAGCGATATTTCTCATCCTGCGGTATAACAAGTTCCCATTTGTTTTTACCGGAAACTGACTGGTAAAGTCCGTTTTCGGTACCTGCAATATCCTTTCCGTTGTGTGTAACGGCTGAGAGCAGTTTTCCTGCACCGGCAGGAAGCTTTTTGTAATTTGTCTTTTTTAAGCTCCCGGAAAATTTTGCAGGCAGCCATTTCTGGCCGTTCCAGGTGTATGATGAATTGGATGTAAGGGCAACAGGCTGATTGTTTTCAATAGATATATCGGTTATTTTTTCATCGGTAAAGCCGGTACGTTCAATATGACGAACGGCCATGTCCTGTTTTATTACTTGTTTTTCAATGGGTTGTGCTAAAATATAAAAGGGGATCAGTAAAAATAAAAAGGTTGCAATTCTCATTGTTATAATTTTTTAATTTGATAATTCAAGTTTTGAAGGTGGTGTGGCGGCAGGTTTAGAACCCCACTTTTTATTTGGTTTCGGGCCCATTTCAAGTTCTATTGTTGCTCCGTTCATTAAATCTTCATGAGTGAACCAGGTGAGTTCAAGTGTTTTACCGTTCAGCGTTGCCGACTGAATATATTTGTTTGTATCGGAGCAATTGTTTGCCTTAATAGTGAAAGTTTTTCCGTTTTCAAGATTAATTTTTACCTCTTCAAACAGCGGACTGCCAAGTGTATAAACAGGAATACCGGGAGTTATGGGATAAAATCCCATTGATGAAAAAACCACGAATGCAGTCATTGCACCGCCGTCCTCATCGCCCGGAATACCGAAAATATTGTCTTTAAACCACACATCAAGCAGAAATCTGATTCGTTTCTGTGTTTTCCATGGTTCGCCTGCAAAATTATAGAGGTAGGGTATATGAAAACTCGGTTCGTTACCCATTGAGTACTGTCCCACCATTCCGGTCGCATCAGGAAACTTTGCCCAGAACTGATATTTTGTGCGTCCGAGGCTCTCCCTGAAAAGCTGGTCAAGAGTGGCTGTAAACTCCTCTCTTCCGCCCATCAGGTCAATAAGTCCGTGAATATCGTGTTGTGCATTCCACTGGTAGGTGTAACCGTTGTTTTCGTCGTAATAATCGCGTCCGCCCGGGCCGCCGTCAAATTTCGGGTCAATATTGATCCAGTTGCCTTTGGAATCTTTGGGCATCATCAGTTTTGTTTCGGGCTGGTATAAATTACGGTAGTTGGCTGCTTCTTTGTTGAAAAACCGAAAATCCTCATCTTTGCCCAATTCCTTTGCCATTTGTCCGAGTGCCCAGTCGTCAAAACTGTGCGCAAGGGTAACCGCCACGCTCTGCCGTTTTTCAAAATTGTGTACTTCGGGTACCGTTTCAGGCTCGTCAGGTTTTAATGCCGGAAAGAAACCGTGCTCACGGTAAAAGTTGTCTAAAACAGTTTTTGGGCCGTTGCGCCACGGAATCATGGTTCTTTCAAGGGCATTTTTCTTCATGCCTTCGTAAGCTTTTTCCACATCGTAATCACGAATGTTTTTTCGCCATGCATCTAAGAATACGATGGTTGAATGAAATCCGTGCATTGCCGGATTGTCTTTGTAAAGTAACGGAAACTGGGGTATCCAGCCGCTGTGTTCATACATTTTTACGTATGAGTTAAGCATGTCGGCCTGTTTTTTTGTGTCAATAATCATTCGCAGCGGATGATGTGTCAGGTATGAATCCCATGCCCAGTCGTCAATATAAAAATCACGTTCCGATTCATGTACCTTGTGGTCGTATGCACTGTAGTACCTGCCGTTTTCGCTTATGTTTACCATACGTTCGTATGTTCTGTAAAGCGACGTGTAAAAAGTTCGTTTTTGTGCTTCGGTTCCGCCTTTCACCTCAATCAGCGAAAGTGCTTTTTCCCATTTCTCCCTGCCTTCATTCTTCATCATTTCAAAATTCCATGCAGGTATTTCATTTTCAAGGTTTTGTTTTGCCTGTTCAATATCTATAAACGATATTCCGTATTTAAACTCAACAGGGGCTGCCTGATTTGGAAATTCAGCCCAAAGAGACATCTTCCCGTTGTCGGTTTCAACATTATAAATTGCATTTCCGCTGAATTTAATAAAAACAAAAGCTTTCATGCCTTCAAACTCCTCAGTGCCTGTAACAGTTTTATCCGGGCCAACTTCCCAGTTTCCGTCATGAACCAGATTGAATTTTATTCTTTTTTCATCTTTTTCAGGAAAACTAAATTTGAAAAATCCGGTCTTGCTGCCGGGTACAAATTCAACGGTAATTTCCTCGTCAATCAGATAAGTTGTGAAATAATTAGGTTTGACAATTTCCAGATCATGGTCATATGTCTGACGGTTTTTCCATGTGCCGTTTTCAGGGTTGCCCGTTCCCGGAAGTACCCCGAAAAGGTAAGGCGAACGGTGAGATGAAATTGTAAGCGGAAAATAAGTAATCTGGTCATCAAGATAATCAGCCCTTACAGGGTGCATTCTGATAACCTGATTCGGGAGCTGCACCGTAGGACGGGTGGGTTGCAGCAAATGCCCCACATTCCCGATGTACGGGTCAACATAATCCACAACGGATACGGACTTCTCATTCTGACTGCA
>CAZXTX010000146.1:0-1619 GCA_964643695.1 uncultured Mariniphaga sp.
AACCGCTGGCAGAACTTATTATAAACAACGGTTTTGATATTGTCGGCACACAGGAAGGCAATTTCAGGCAGATGGACGAACTTATTGAACTGTTGCCCGGATACAGTTACGTCGGCTATCCTTATGCCGGACCGCAGGGAAAATCACATACCGCATCAATTGTGTATAAAAATGAACTTTTTGAAGTTACTGACAAAGGTGTTTTCTGGTACAGTGAAACACCAGATATCAAAAGCATCGGCTGGGATGCCGATGATACCAGAATCTGCACCTGGGCTTGTATGAAGCATATAGAAAGCGGCAGGGAGTTCTATTTTTTAACATCCCATTTTTTCTGGAAAAATGAAATTGCAAGGGAAAATTCCGGTAAAGTGATGGTGGATAAACTCAGGGAGATTGTAAAAGATGATTTGCCGGTGATCAGTACCGGTGATTTTAATTCCGAGTCGCATACCGTTCAGATTCAGGATATTCTTGAAGTTTTGAAGGATTCAAAAAGCATTACCGAAACTCCGCCCGAAGGCCCGGAAGATACTAATCTTGGCGGCGGTAATTTTGAAGGTGAGCCGGTAAACCGTATCGACTATATTATGGTTAATGACAAAGTGAGGGTTTTGACATATAAAGTTTTGAAAGACAGCTACAACAACGGCAAATACCCGTCTGACCATTTGCCGGTGATGTGTGATGTTGAACTGAATTATTAATATTTGAAAACATAAAATTATGAAGAAAGGATTTTTGCTGACAGTTCTGCTTATGGCAGCTGTTTCTCTGTCTGTTTTTGCACAGCCTGTCAAACAGCTTGTGCAGGTAGTGGTTTCGCCCGATAAAGCCGACTGGACATATAAAAAAGGTGACCGGGCTGAATTTCAGATAATGGTGTTCAAAAATAATGTCCCGTTGGACGGAATTGAGGTTAGCTACCGGATTAATCCTGAAAAAATGGATGCATGGGACGAAGGAAAAGTAACATTGAAAAAAGGTGTTGCAACGGTAAAATCGAACAAGTTTAAAGATGCCGGCTTTTTGCAGTGCCATGCTTCGGTTGTGGTTGACGGAAAAACATTCACTTCATTTTCAACAGCGGGCTTTTCACCCGAAGAGATTGAGCCTTCAACAACTTTACCGCCCGATTTTGAGCTGTTCTGGAAAGAGGCAAAAGCAGAACTTGCCAAAGTACCGGTAAAGCCGGTTTTAACCCTTATGCCCGAACGCTGCACCGAAACTGTGGATGTGTATCATGTCAGCATAAACAACATAAAAGGGAAAATTTACGGTGTTTTATGCAGGCCCAAAGCCGAAGGCAAATATCCCGCAATTTTGCATGTTCCGGGTGCCGGTGTGCGTCCCTATTACGGTGATGTCAGCGGTGCCGAAAAAGGAATAGTGACATTTCAGATTGGCATTCACGGTATTCCGGTAAATCTTGATCAGAGTGTATATGACGATTTGAGATCAGGCGCTCTCGACGGATATATGATGAGCAATCTGGATGACAAGGACAACTATTACTATAAGCGGGTATATCTGGGATGCGTGCGGGCAGTGGATTTTATCTATTCTCTTGATTGCTTTAACGGAAAAGACATTGCAGTTACCGGCGGAAGTCAGGGCGG
>CAZXTX010000146.1:1719-7608 GCA_964643695.1 uncultured Mariniphaga sp.
TTTTCCATTGGTTTTGTTCTCTTTTTTATAACTATTCTGAATGCACAGGTATTGGTTCAAAAAGAGGACGAGGGAATACTTTTTACCGAAAAAGGAAAGAATGTGCTGTTTTACCGTACTGTGCCGAAAAATTATCAGGGAGAATATGAACGAACCAATTATATTCATCCGTTATGGGGAATTGACGGTATGGTGCTTACAGAAGATTTTCCGGATGACCATCTGCATCACCGGGGAATTTTCTGGGCATGGCATCAGGTATGGATAAATGGTAAAAAAACCGGTGACCCGTGGGCACTTGAAAATTTTGAACAAAAAGTTAACCGTTACAGCTTCTCAGAACAGAAAAAAGGGCCGGTATCAGTAACGGTAAATTCAGAATGGTATTCTGACCTGTTTGTCAAAAACGAAGTCATGCAGCCCTATATTGAGGAAAAAACAACAGTTACGGTTCATCCTGTATCCGGAAAATATCGTCGTATAGATTTTGAAATCAGCCTGCTGGCACTTACGGAAGGTGTTTCAATAGGCGGTTCGGAAGATGAAAAAGGGTACAGCGGCTTTTCTGTAAGAATGGTTTTGCCGGATGATGTTGCCTTTACCGGCAGCGGCGGCACGGTTATACCGGAAAATACGGCCGTGGAATCTCCCGGTTATGTGAACATATCGGGAAGTCTGGGGAAAAACGGGAAAAAAGCCGGAATTGTCATGGTTGATAATCTTGACAATTCCGGCTTTCCGCAGCCCTGGATTTTAAGAGATGTAAGCAGTATGCAAAATGCTGCTTTTCCCGGGAGAAATCCTGTTCCCGTTTCTGTATCGGAACCGCTGGTTTTAAAGTATTCCCTTTTGGTATATTCCGGTAAAATGAATGACCGTAATATCAAAAAAGCAATGGGCTTCTAAAATATTTTAAAGTGGGTTTATTCAGCCGGCGGCAGAGCCTGTTTGCCGGTTGCCCACTTTTTATTTGGTTCCGCTCCCATTTCAAATTCAAGAACTCCGCCGTTCACAATCTCCTCGTGCGAAATCCATGTCCTGTTAAATGGCTGGCCGTTTAAGCTTGCCTTTTGTATATATATGTTTTCGGCAGAATTATTTCGTGCAATAACCGTAAATTCTTTGTTCTTTTCGGTTTTGAGTGTCATCTTTCCAAACAGCGGACTGCCAATCATATAAACCGGATTTCCGGGCGTAACCTGATAAATTCCCATTGCACTCAGCACATACCACGATGAGAGTGAACCCATATCTTCGTTTCCGCAAAGTCCGCCGGGGCCGGGACGGTAAAGCTGCTCCATCACCTGTCTTGCCCTGTATTGTGTTTTCCACGGCTGGCCTGCAAAGTTGTAGAGATATGCAACATGATGCGACGGCTGGTTTCCGTGCACATACTGTCCGATGGTTCCCACAACTCCCACATATTTTGGAGGTGTAATTGTCGGACTCATTTCAAAGAAAGTATCTAATTTTTCAGTGAAGTTTTTGTTGCCGCCAAACAGGTTTATCAATCCAGGAATATCATGCTGAACCGACCACACATACTGCCATGCATTTGATTCGGTATAATACCTGTTTGGCCTTCTGCCTACCAGCAGCGGGTCAAAATATTTGTAATAGGAATAATCGCCGACGGTTACAATTTCCTGTTCCTTTCCGTTGATAGCCTCCAGCCATGTTCCGTCAGCTTTGCGCGGACGCATGAAAGCGGTTTCCTTATCCCATACGTTTTTATAATATCCGGCCCGTTTCATCAGCATTTCGTAATCATCCTTCTTTCCAAGATCTTTTGCCATCTGGGCAATGCACCAGTCGTCATAAGCAAAGTCAAGAGTTTTGGGAACTGATTCGGTAACTTTGTCAACCGGAACATATCCAAGCTCATTAATATACTTTAATCCGGAACGGGCAGCATCAACAGAAACCGGAGGTTTTGGAAATTTCAGCGCTTTGTCAAGCATTGCATTGTATATAAATTTTATGTCATAATCGCGGAACCCCTTCTTATAGGCATCCACAACCACCGGAACAAGATGATCGCCAACCATGCCCTCACCAAAAATATTTTGAAAGTGCTGTCCCGGAAGCCAGCCGTACTGTCTGCTTTTGTCAATAATTGATTTAACCATGTCGTTAACTTCATCATAAGCAATCAGTGTCAGCAGCGGGTGCTGCGATCTGTAGGTGTCCCAGCATGAAAATGAACCGTAAAAATTGTAATCTTTGGCAACCTGGACTTTTCCGTCGGCTCCAAAATATTTACCGTCAACATCCTGCGAAATATACTGCGACAGAAGTGAGCGGTAAATGGAAGTGTAAAAAATTTCCTTTTGTTCCGGTGTGGCACCTTCAATTTCTATTCTCGAAAATTCTTTTTCCCAGATATTCAGTGCATCTTTTCTGACCTTTTCAAAATCCCAGTGCGGAAGTTCGGCTTCAAGGTTTTTTCTGGCACCTTCAATTCCGGTATAGGAAATGGCAACTTTCACTAAAACCTGTTCATCCTTTTTTGTGTTGTATATTGCAAATGCCCCTATATTTTTACCTTTTTCGGCAGTTTTATACGGAAATACCGCAGCACCCGATTCTGGTGTTGAATAATCGGTATCAAATGTACCGCTGTAATAGAATGGTTTGCTGAATTCTGCCCTGAAATAAATTTTTCCGGGTCCGTCAGTTTTTTCACCTTCAATTGTATTGTCATCGATTATTCTTATTTCAGCAAAATCATTTTCACCCTTTTGACCGATATGATGGCCTAAATCCAAAATAATGCGTGCATTGTCGGATTCGGGAAATGTGTATCGGTGCATAGCCACCCTGTGAGTTGTTGTTAGTTCGGCTTCAATTCCGTAATCTTCCAAAAAAACCGAGTAATATCCCGGTGAGGCAGATTCGCGTGAATGGCTGAAACGTGAGCGGTAGCCCGAATCAGGGTCTTCTTCGGTTCCGGGTGTAAGCAGCAATTTTGTTCCGGTGGCAGGCATCAGCAGAATATCGCCGCCGTTGACCATTCCCACGCCGCTCCAGTGGGTATGGCTGAATCCGATTATTGAGGTTGACTGCCAGATATAGCCTGCACAGTAAGTCCACCCCTCAGTTCCGGTGTCAGGACTTGCATGTATCAGAGCATAGGGCAGTGATGGTCCCGGGTAAGTATGGCCGTAAAAATCAGTGCCTAAAAACGGATTTACATAATTGGTAAGGTTTTGTGAATTGGCCTGCATAACAGTTGCAGCAACAAAAAGTGTTACCGAGATTGCAGTGAATAAAGATGCTTTAAATCTTTTCATGATTGAAATAATTATCGAATTAAAATTTTAAGTATTTTAACCTCAAAGATAAAAACAGAAAGGAAAAAATAAAGGAAAGGTTAAAATTTCATTTATAATGATTGAAAAAACAGAAGTTTTTTCCTTGATGAACCTCTTTTTTTGTTAGAGTTCAATGCAGCAGCTAAAAAATTACAGGCTGTTGTCATTTTATAAGCATGGAAGAATATTTACTTTTAAAATAATAGCAATTGAAACCGAAAAAATTAAACTTATTGCCGCTGATTGTTTTGGCACTGGCTTATTCATGTTCAGGCCCCGGCAATTCACCGGACTACACCCGGTATGTTGACCCTTTTATTGGTACCGGCGGACACGGACACACCTTCCCCGGTGCAACCCTTCCTTTTGGCATGGTTCAGTTAAGTCCCGATACCCGCTGGGAAAACTGGGACGGCTCTTCAGGTTACCACTATTCCGACAGTACGATTATGGGTTTCAGCCATACCCATTTAAGTGGAACCGGAGCACCCGATTACTGTGATGTGCTGCTTATGCCCACTGTGGGAGAGGTAGTGATTGTTCCCGGAGAAGAGGAGGATTCATTAACCGGATTTCGTTCCCGTTTCAGGCACGAAACCGAATCGGCTGAACCCGGTTATTATTCGGTGTGGCTGGATGACTACAATGTGAAAGCTGAACTTACTGCAACACTGCGAACCGGTTATCACCGTTATACATTCCCCGAATCAGGCGAATCCAACATCATTATAGATATTAAAAATCGTGATCATGTTCTTGAGTCAAATCTGGAATTTATCGGGAATAATGCTTTTCAGGGGCTGAGAAGGTCAAAACGCGGGCCGGTTGACCAGTATCTCTACTTTTATGGTGAATTTTCGAAGCCTTTCAGCAAATGCGGTATTGCAATCGATGAGGTTTTGCAGGACGGCCTGAAGCAGGCTGAAGGTACCAATATCAGGGCTTATGTGCAGTTCAAGACCAAAAAGAATGAAACCGTTCTTGTGAGGGTTGGTATTTCGGCGGTTGATGTTGAAGGTGCAAAAAGGAATCTGGAAGCTGAAAAGAAAGGGTGGGATTTTAATAAAGTTGCACTCAATGCAAAAAATGAATGGAACTCGTTTCTTTCAAAAATTGATGTTAAGGGAGGAACCGAAAGACAGCGAAGGATTTTTTACTCCGGTATGTATCATACTGCAATTGCACCAAACGTGTTTATGGATTATGACGGAAGATACCGTGGTGTTGACCGTCAGATACATCAGTCAGATGACTTTACCAATTATACGGTTTTATCCCTTTGGGATACTTTTCGTGCCCACTTGCCTCTTTTTTCAATTATTGACACAAACAGTTATGTGAATCTGATCAGAACATTTTTGGATATGTACCGGATTGGCGGTAAACTTCCGCAGTGGGAACTGGCAGGAAATTATACCGGCGGAATGATTGGCCACCACACTCATTCTGTGATTCTTGACGGCTATATCAAGGGAATCCGCGGATTTGACGAAAAGGTGGCACTTGAAGCCATGAAGGAAAGAATGGAGAGATACCGTTATTATAATAACAATGGCTACATTCCGGCAGATAAGGAAAGCGGTTCGGTTTCCAAAACCATGGAATATTCATACAATAACTGGAGTGTTGCCCAAATGGCACGCTTGCTTGGTGAGGAAAATGATTACCGGGATTATCTTAACAGGTCACTCTATTACAAAAATCATTTTGACCCTTCAACCGGATTTATGCGTCCCAAAAACCTGGATGGTTCATGGGTTTCACCTTTTGATCCGGCTGAGGGGAGTGAACATTTTGTAGAAGGAAACTCATATCAGTACAGCCTTTTTGCACCGCACGATGTGAACGGGCTTATCGGGCTGATTGGTGGCGACGAAAAATTCATTGCATGGATGGATACACTTTTTGTGAAAAAATCAAAACATGACGAGTCGGTTATTGATGCAACGGGACTTATCGGCCAGTATGCACATGGCAATGAACCGAGCCACCACATGGTTTACCTTTATAATTATGCTGGACAGCCATGGAAAACCCAGAAACTGGTAAGTCAGATACTTGAAACCTTGTATGATGACCAGCCCGACGGGCTGAGTGGAAATGAGGATTGCGGCCAGATGTCGGCATGGTATATTTTCAGCGCAATGGGTTTTTATCCGGTTTGCCCGGGAAATTTGGAATATGTTATCGGTACGCCATTGTTTGATGAAGTTGTGATTAATCTTGAAAACGGGAAAAAGTTTACCGTTCGTGCAAATAATATTTCGGATAAAAATATTTATGTTCAGTCTGTTACACTTAACGGGGAACCTCTGTTAAAAACATGGTTTACCCATAATGATATTGTTTTGGGTTCGGAATTGGTGTTTGAAATGGGGCCGCAACCCAATAAAAATTGGGGAGTTGAAACTCAGTACCGTCCGGTTTCCGAAACGTACGAACCTGCTGCAAAAATGCCTGTTGCAATTACTGATGATGAATATTTCCTGAACAGTGCCAAAGTTGTACTTTCCAGCGAAGATTCTGATGCAAGGATTTATTACACTCTTGACGGAAGCAGGCCAACCGAAAAATC
>CAZXTX010000147.1:0-7525 GCA_964643695.1 uncultured Mariniphaga sp.
TTGTTTTTAGAGTGGGCCCAACTGGGCTTGAACCAGTGACCCCCTGATTATGAGTTAGGTTACTTCCTCTTTATATTCCTTTATAAATGTTAATAAAATACATAAATACAGGCATTTAAATTTATAAAATTTTATTATATTTAATCATTAAAGTTTAAACTAAATTTAAACCGTATAGATATGGCAAAAATTACAGTCGTTTTGTTTACCTCCAAAAAATACAAAAATGGCAGTTCGCCAATAATGCTGAGGTTAACAAAAAATAAGCAATTGAAGTATTTTAAAATTGGTGATGATAGATTTGATAGGCTGCCTAAACAATGGAACAAAGAGTTCGGATTAGTAAAGGCTGATAAAAGATTAAATCGTGACCATGAGTTTATTAACAGTTACATAAAAAAGAAGTACAATCAGGCTCAAAAGGTATTAGAGAAATTTGAGGAAAAAGGCGTTGCCTGGACATTTAATATGTTTGAACAGGAATACCGCAATAAGCCAAAGATTAACAAGGCAAAGCCATTTATTGAAGCAAGGATAAAGGAGCTTAATAGCCAAGGCAAATATAAATCAGCAACAGGATTGGAAGAAACATTACATATTGTTGAAAAATTCAAACCAAACTTCAAAACACTTTACTTTCAAGATATTGATTATAAGTTTATTAACGATTTTTATTATTACCTGAAGCAAGAAAGAAAGAATAGCGATACAACAATCAGTATAATGATGAGGGGAATACGTGCAATACTAAACGAAGCTATTAATAGAGGTGTTGGAAGTAAGGAAGCTTATCCGTTTTCAAAAATTTACGGCGCAACTCAAACTTTTAAGATATCGAAGCTGGAAAAGCGTGCCAACAAAAGATTTATTCCTAAAGAATACATGATAAAACTGGTAAATTCAGAAATACTTGAGCCTCATCTAAACTGGGCAAAACAAATGTTCCTTTTTTCATTTTATGCCAGTGGCATTAATTTTAAAGACATGGCTTACCTAAAAGATAGCAATATTAAGGTCAAAAACTTTGAAGGTGGTAAAGAATACAGATATATTGACTTTAACAGAAAAAAAACGAATGAAAGTATATCCGTACCTGTAACAGAAAGCATAAAACAAATAATAGTTTGGGCAGAACAGAACACTACCAACAACAATGAATACTTATTGCCTATCATTACAAACACAAAATTGAAAGGTGAAATGCTTGAAAATCATATTACTCAAAGACGCAAAAGGATGAACAAACATCTCAGGACTATTGCAGAAAGGCTTGATTTTCCGGAAGGTTTGTTAAATATCAGCAGCTATTTTGCCCGTCACTCCTATGCAACAACACTTTTAAGAAACGGAGCACAGGTTGAAAAAATAAGTGAAGCACTGGGGCATAAAAGTACAAAAACAACGCAAATATATCTTGAAAGCTTTGGCACAGAAGAAATTGCAAAACTAAATGAAGACTTGCTAAGTTAATGTATTGAGTTTAATGGTAGTTTTTTATGTACCTCTGCAGAAAAACCTCATCTAAAGTAAATAGTTAATGTTTTAACACTCAGCTTAGCCGAAATTTAATTTATAATAATTCTAAATAACAAAAATAAAATCATTTCATTTTAGACTTATTAAAAATCAGCTATTTATAATTTTGCTATGTCGAATATTAGTACAAAATATTCCATAAGTCATGTTTTTTCAGTTTTGTTAAATATAATAATTCGTTTCATTTTTAAATCGTCTTTTAGAATTCATTATTTTTGTATCGGATAGTGAATCGAGTAACTTAATCGACATTATACCAACCAAGTATCGTGACGAACCCAAAACGGTTCTACAAATGTTTAATGAAAAATTATTAAGTGAAAATTTTAATGTAACGCTTAAAAAAAATGATCTGCTTGACCTTGTAAACTACTGTTTACAAAGAAGTTTTAACTCGGAAGAACAATTTCCACCTCATCTAACCATTAAACAGCTTTCTAAGTATCTGAATTATTCAGAAGCTGCAATTTATCGAATGGTTAGTCATTCAGAAATTCCTTGCTACAAGATTAGTGGAAAACTCCTGTTTAAGAAGTCTGAAATTGATGATTGGCTGATAGAACATCATCAGCCTACTATTAAATCTCGAATTTCGTCGCTTGAGAGCAACAGTAAATAATCGTTTTTAACCATAGGAATCGTGTTTTTACATCGTTTTATGGTAGAAATGGGTATTTACTTAACTCTTATATAAAAATCGCTAAAAACACGATTCCTTCAATTCGAAAAAAAGATGAGGGAAAATATCAAAAAATTATCAGTAGAATTTATCGGCAAGGGCGAAGTAAAGGGATTTCAGTTTCGTCAGTTACAGAGAGGACAGAAAACTTGTCTTTATGAAGTGCTAAGTGAAGGTCTCATTCACTACGAGGTATTTAAAATTAAGATAGGAAAAATACCGAAGTCTGAACAATTGTATGAACAGTACCCCAAGGCCAATTCATTTGGTATTTGGGCATGGACATACAGAGATTACGAAAAGGCAATCGAAAGTTTTACAATAATCGAAAATTTTGAAAATGAAAAATAATAAAATGAATAATAGCGCTCCGTTTTTACGAGTGCATAAGGTTTTAATAATGGAATTTGGACTTGATGCAGCAGCCTTAATTTCAGAGTTAGTTTTTAAACAAGAAATGTTTTCTGGCGCTTTCTTTTACGAACAGAAAAAAATTGAAAAGGTGACAGGACTGTCAAGGCATAGGCAAGAAAAAGCAAGTAAAATCTTAATTGATAATGGGATTCTGTCTATTGAAAAGGAAAAAAAGGGGATTCCACCGAAAAAGTTTTATCGAGTAAAAATTGATAAGTATTATGAACTTGTAGAAAGACTTCAAAAGGAATTGCCCCAAAAGCGAAAGAAAATATAATATCGAACTGCGGTAAAAATTAATTTTTATAAGTCAAATTTTTAAACTTTGAAATTTGTATTATTCGCAGTTAAAATGCATTTAATGAGTTATTTATGTGAATTTTATATTAAGGCCAAATTTTTAATATACATAGTTTAATATATTAAGCTATAATATGAAGAACTTTTTTATAAGAATATATTGATATATATGAATATAAATATTCAATATATCTATTAAAAAAAATATATGTGAAAAAACGGAAAAAAGGGCATTAAAAACCATTGTTCGGGGTGTAAACACCCCTTCAACGATTTTTAATGAGTAAATGCAACCTAACGGTTGCTTTTTTTTGCAGACTTTGAATATGGGTTTGACTGTAAATTAAGTATTTAGGATGATTTATTCGTAAGAGTTAATGAAATTTAGCCCGTAATAAAGAATCTTTCTAACAACGTCTTATTTTAATTGCAAATAAGGTTATATACTAAATAACTCTTTGTTAAAAAAAAATATTTAAATTTAAACCTCCTAATTAAAATCGAAATAATAGGAACTTGATTATAAAGAGATAATAAAAAACAATCATAGAATTAGTTTTCACATCGATATTTATGAATTTTATAGTAATGTTGTGAACATTTGATAAAAAAGAATTAAATGAAATTACTGCTTAAAAAGTATTGTGTACTATTGATTATGACGAGCCATTTTTTTTCTTGTCAGTTTGTTGAGCCTAAGGAAATTAATTTAGTAAAACAACATACAATTCAAATTGAATCTAATGAATATATTACAGTTGAGAATATTTGTAAAAAATTAGCTGGCTTAAAAGGTCGTGTTGATTGGAAAATTATCAATACAAAAGACTTGAAAATAAAAGCACTTGCAACCAATTTCCCTCACACAAAAATAGTGAATGCGACCATCTTCAGAAGTGAAAATGTTGAATATGGACATTTGGTTTTTTTAATAAATACTAATACTGATTTAGTTGAGTTTTTAGCAGGTGAGTTAGGAGACTCTGATGAATTTTGGGGTGACAATGCTCTAATGGTGAGCGAGATAATAAAAATAGAACTGCTTAGACTAAATTATGATGAAGAATATATCAAAAAATTTGATAACCTGAATAATTTTCAATCATCTTTGAAAGCAGGAGATATTTGCTTTGTAACAGTAGATAAACTAAATTTAAGGAGTTCGCCCTCTGTTGATGAAAATATTGTTGGAATTATTAATAAAGACGCAAAAATTAAGATTATTGAAATAGTTAATGATGATTGGGTTAAGATAGATTTGGAAAATGGAGAAGGTTATGTATCAACAAAATACTTAAAGAGAGTAAGTGGGAATAGCCAAGAAAAAATAGGAAATAATAGGTTTAAATTTTTTTCTTCTTCAAAGGAAAAAGCAATAGAAAATAATTTAAACGAAAAGAAGGTAACTGTTCGAAAGGAGAGTGAAGAAAACGAACTAAGCCAAATTGATTTAAACCATATAGAAGAAGAGGACTTTAGACAAGCAGATGCTGAATTAAATCTCGTTTATCAACAAATACTTAATGATTATAAATCCGATACAATTTTTATTCAGAATCTTAAAAAAGCTCAGAGAATTTGGATTTCATTTCGAGATGCGGAACTAAAAATGAAATACCCCGACAGAGAACCTTACTATTACGGAAGTTTACATTCTATGTGTATATCTTCTTATTTGACGAAATTAACAAGAGAAAGAATAAAGACATTAAAAGTTTGGATTGAAGGAATTGAAGAAGGAGATGTTTGCATCGGTTCAGTTAAACGTAAATAATTTTTAAAATATCTCGCTTTTTCTAAATTTCTTCAAATATGGATAATTTCAAAGGAGCTCAGATTTGATTTGGAAATCATTAAAAATGAAAAGAGTTATGCAACTTTTGCTTGCCCTATTTTTTTTAACAGAAGAAGTAATTTGAAATGACACCCTATAAACAAACCATTAAGGGTTATTCTGAAGCGTAAATAAAAGTTCTAAGGTTATTTTAGATTGAAAATGTAGAAATACCTATAAAAAAACAAGAATGTCTCTAAACGGTTAATCCTAATTCAAACAGAAAAACAAGTCAGCGAAAATCAAATTAATTTTATTACATTCCTTTTAAATAAATATGTTATTTTTAAGTCACATTTATTAAACGATGAATAATAACATAATAATAAAAGAATTTAAGAACTAAAAATATTAGCGTTGACTGTTATTCTGTAAAACTGAAAATCGCCAAAATTCAGAACACCAACAAGAATAATGAGGAAACGCTCACGCTTTGGCGTGGGCTGACCTTATTGTTGGTGTGGGCGTTTGGCGATGCCTCAGTTGCATAAGGAATAGTTCCACGCCTCTTTTTTGAATAGCTATAATGAAAAATCAAAAATTAAATCTCCTATTTCTTCTTATTGCATTGGTCACACTACCTAATGTAACAGTTTCACAAGAGTATTCAACAAATGATTTTAATCTCAATATAACTGGACTTTCCAAGGAATATGAAAATATGTTTTCAAAGTATAACTTCATTAGTTTATACAACAAAGAAGGTATTGAACCAAAATCATTAAAACCAATTGAATTGAATGTGAATTATTCATACGAAGTTGGTGGGGTTATAAATCTTGTTGTAAATTATAATAATGAAGATGTTTTTTCTCCACACAGTAGATTTACTAAGTTGAATCAAAACAATAAAATGTTTCTTGGGAATGGGGTCAGTATATTTTTTTTAGGTCAAATATTCAATGTTTTGCAGAAATATAAACTTGAAATACTGCAAAAATATAGAGAATCCCGAATAATGTATTTTTTTATGACTGTTACATTACAAACGAATAATGGCAACAAATTGACTTTTATAGCAGCACCAAATGGCAGAGGTTATTCTATATATAATTTAGCGAACTTGAAATATGACAATCAGGAATATGAAATTTATTCTCCTAATTCTGTCCTTTCAAAACAAAAATTTTTCAAATTCGGAAAAAAAACTGATTTAAGTGGAACAAAAACTGGATTTTATTATATGGACCTTTTTTTTAGCAATGAATTACAAAAAGAGTCAAAGCTTGAAAATTCAGTTGAAAATAGAAAAGGAGTAGAAAACTATGTAGAAGATGCTGAGCAAATTATGGCTGAAACTTTAAAAAGAGAAGAGCTTCTTAGAGAAGGAAATAACATTTCACAAGAAAATTCATTTACAGATAATAAAAAAGTTTATCGAGTAGAATATAAGTTGTCAAACCGTTCTGCCGTTTATATGGAGCGGCCATATTGTTCAACAGACTATTCAGGTATTATTATTGTGCAAATAACGGTTGATCAAAATGGAAATGTTACAGAAGCGGTTCCTGATATGGGCAGGACTACTATAAAAAATAGCGAGTGTTGGGAAGCAGCACAAAAAGCTTCATTAAATGCTGAATTTAATAAAGATGAAAGTGCTCCAAAACAACAGGCTGGAACTATTACTTATCAGATTGGGGGTGCTGATTGAATATAGATCTCTAAAATAAAAAAATAACATATTAAACTTAGATTCCTCATAAATTCAAATTGTGATGTTTTTAAAATATTAATAAACTTAAATTTTATAACGAAATGAAAAAAATACTTACTGTGCTAATTTGTTCTTGTTTTATTTATTCATGTACAAAGGATGAGCATAAACCAAACGAGGGTGAGGATTTAAGTACTGTCTATAGCAGTAATTATGAAGAAGGTCTATTTGAGGTAAATATAGAAACCGGAGAAGCTACAAAGATTATCGAATATTATTATTTTGAAATGTATGATCCTGTTTATGTAAGAGAAAAAAACATTTTAGTTATTCCCGGATACATGTCTAATACGAGAAAAGGATTTGTTACAATTAATTTAGAAACACACCAGATAAATGAATTTGAAAACATAGATTGCTATAAAAATTTTGTTTATGACACAAAACGAAAAAAAATGTATTCAAGCAACTATGATGTTGGTCTTTTTGAGATTAACATAGAAACAGGAGAATCACAATTATTAATTACATATAACTATTGGGAAACATACAAACCGCTTTATATTCAAAGAAATGATGTTTTGGTTATTCCCGGCGCAATTACTAATGATAAACGAGGATATGTTATAATAAGTTTGGATAACTATGAAGTTACTGAATTTGAAAATATTGATTGTTACAGAGGATTCGAAAAAGATAATTTTGGACAGGTTTATAGTAACAATTCAAATAAGGGATTATATAAAATAAATCTTGAAACAGGAATTTCAACTTTAGTTGTTGGATACAATTATTACGAAACATACCAACCTATTTTTATAGAAAATAAAAACTTAATGGTAGTTCCTGGAGCCCTTAGCGGGATTTCTTATACAAAAACAGGTTTTCTTACTATTGATATGAATTCGTTAAAAATTGTGGAATTTGAAAATTCTGATTGTAGAAAACATTTTGTCGCAATCCCCTAATTATTCGTAAAAGTTTAAACTAAGTTTAAACCAAACAAAAAAAGGACAATTACAATTTTATGTAACATCCTCTTTTTCAATATGTGGGCCCAACTGGGCTTGAACCAGTGACCCCCTGATTATGAGTCAGGTGCTCT
>CAZXTX010000148.1:0-7506 GCA_964643695.1 uncultured Mariniphaga sp.
TCACTCTTACCCGTAATTATTTCAGGGTCTATTTCCATGAAGTGTGCTGCTGCATTTAAGAAATGAGCGGTAATCCAAAACACTGTCCAGTCTTCTGCATATCCTCCCCTGAATTTATATATATCGGTCATATTGCCTCTTTGTGCAAAATTGGTTTGCTGAAGCTGTTCACCATGTGAGCCGTAAGGATCAATCATCTGTCCGCATGAACGATACATCAGCAAAGAAACTTTTTTCAATGATTCGCGGTTGAGGTACAAACCAAGCTTATAAAGCCAGGGTGAATAATTAACACCATAAACATCAATGTGCATATTCTGGGGGGAAACCGTAGTCCAGCCCCTTGTTTTAAAGTAAAAGTTTCCCATTCTTGAAGCAGGCATCGGAATATCCCATACAACAGTATAGCTTAAAGTAACATATGCCGCATGTTCAGCAGCTTTTAAATATTTTTCGTTTTTACTGATTTCATACATTGACATAAAGGCCTGAAATGCCGCCCATGCACCTTCCTTGTCCTCACCCGTGGCATCAAGGGTTCCGCCCCAGTACGGTTCTTCCATATTCAGATGCCTTTCAATATAATGATCTGCAATTTTGGAAGCTGCAGAATAATAGAGTTCATTTCCATAAAGCAGATAACCAATTGTGAAAGGTGCCACAAAAAAGCCCTCGTTTGTGGAAACCGGATACCAAAAGTCATTCAATACTCTTTCTGCATGCAGATTACAGGCTTTTTGGAAAAACTCTTCCCATTTTGAAGTGTCAAAGTTCCTGTTTTTTTTAGCTGCCTGAATAGCTTTTGCAAAATTATACATACCCTGCCCCTGTGACAGATAATCCTGTCCGTTCCAGCTTTTTTTGTCAACATCGTAAATCAAATGAAACCCTTTGTCATTAAATGTAGTAGTGGTCAGATGATCAAGAGATTTTTGTACTTTTTTAGTTAAATCCGGGTCATTTACAATCTGGTTCAGGTTCTGCATTGCAAATCCCGGTGATGCCGCCTGTCCGCACCAGCCAAAAACGAACTGCCTGCGGTTTTCAACCGGATACATACTGTATCCTGCCACATTGTCCTCTTCGATATAACGGGTTTCGGCAAACTTGTACTTATTGCTGATAATCTGCTCAAAAGTCGGCATGTCACCGGCATAATAAGGTTTGAAAATATCCATGCTTGTATTTACCGGTGCAATAAATCCCGAACCTTGCTGTTCAATTTCCGAAACCTCAATAAAAAAAGTTTTTTCAATAATTCCTCCCGGTTCAACATTCATATATGTATCACCGTATTTTAAGGCATTGCTTCCTTTTTGCAATGATTTTGCAAAACTTCTTTTATTGTTCCATGCCACCGGCCCCGATAAAAGACACAATTCCGTGTTATAATCATTTGCCCTGGTACCCATCGACCACCACTGGTCATATATATTTCCGAATGGAACCGGCGAAGGGACAGAATGAACAGTTGCGGAAAATATTTTATTCCCTTTTTCAAATTCAACAGAGACAAAAGGCATTGAAAATCTGTGTTCTTCAAATATTGCCTCAGGTGCCTCAGGTTTTCCGAAAGTTGGCATGTTACCGCCGTTTTTATATCCTGACGGATTACCGTAATACAAAATACCCGGCATGAATACGTGATCTGAATATACAGGTGTCTGCCAGCGCGAAGAGAGTGTAACTTTCTCAAGTTCAGTTTTCCCTGTCCATTCAAAACGGCGTATGCATCTCACTTTGTTTCCTTCCTGCCTGTATGCATCCCTTAAAATCCACTTTCCTTCAGACAATTCAATGCTGCCATGCAAAATAGTCCATTCGCCAACTGTTTCCATACTGTCGGCAAATGAATGAGCCCACTGTGCAGGCCAGTCATCATCCCATCCTAATGCTACCGACCATAATCCTTCCGCCGGGATTGTAAGAACAACATTTTCTTTTGTAACAAACTGTGGAATATAAGATTCACCGTTATAATAAATTTCGACAGTGGTTCCTTTCAGTATTTGCTGTAGAAATAGCATCAGAAACAACAGTAAGTATCTTTTTAATCTCATTTGCCGGTATTTTTGTGGTGTATTTTTGAAAAACAAATATAATACGAATTGTATTTACAAAATAGTCCAAACTGTTTTGTAAATTTTCCAATCGGTATAAACATTGCAGCTTGCAAACTTCAATTTCATGTCATAAAATCACGCCGGCCGGTTTTGATCCGGAAACTGAATATACGTAATTTGTTTATTTGATATAAGTAAAAAAAAGCAAGAGGGGCAACTTAGGCCCCTCTTGTGAAGGCAATACCGAACTGATGATAAAATAGTGAACAAAATTATGCCTTCGATTAATAAACGCAACTATCCTTTTTTTATTATTCCTGAAAAAAAGTTTAATCTAAACCCGAAACTTAACTCTTCATAAAATTCAGTTTTTTTAAAAACAGATGTTTTTTTCATATTAAACTAATGAACATTTGTGTCAAAAATATTCTGCCGGTACAAACTCGTTTCAAATTCTGCCTTAGAATAAACATCAACAGAACAGCTGTTTACTGACAGCTTTGAACTTTAAGCAATCCTTTTTGTTTAGTCATATTCAAAAAAAAACTTATTTAAAAAATTATTTCTATCTTTAAAAACTAATATTTAAATATTACATCAGGCAAATTTATAAAGTTGAATTTAAACGGCTGTAAGCCACAAAATAAATTTTTAACAAATAGTAATATTATGGCAAAGAACATTATTGAAATTGAAGGAATCGGGCCAGTCTATGCTGAAAAATTAGCTGGTGCAGGAATTAAAACTGTAGAAGGTTTGTTAGAGGCAGGAGCAACCAAAGCCGGCAGAAAAAAAATTGCCGAAGATTCAGGAATCGGTGAAAAGGTTATTCTTACATGGGTAAATATGGCCGATTTGTTCCGCATTAAAGGTGTTGCTTCACAGTTTGCAGAATTGCTTAAAGCAGCAGGTGTTGACACAGTTAAGGAACTAAGAACCCGTAACGCTGAGAACCTCTATGCAAAGCTTGTTGAAGTACAGGCAGAAAAGAAAATTACACGTGCAGTTCCTGCATTGTCGCAAGTAGCTGATTACATTGAGCAGGCAAAACAACTGGAACCGGTTGTAACGTATTAAAACATTATAAAAGCACTTTGTTAAGTGCTTTTTTTTTACACTTCATTTTTCCCGCAAGCCACAAATCATTTTCTATCTTTGCAAATTCAAAAAACAAATTTTCAGAATTTATGGAATATAATTTTGCGGAAATAGAACGCCGCTGGCAAAAGTACTGGGAAGAAAACAAGACTTTCAAAACATACGATGACTTTTCAAAACCCAAATACTATATTCTCGACATGTTCCCCTACCCTTCGGCAGCCGGATTACATGTAGGACACCCCGAAGGATATACTGCAACCGATATTTTGAGCCGTTATAAACGGATGAAGGGTTTTAACGTGCTTCACCCGATGGGTTACGATGCTTTCGGGCTGCCTGCCGAACAGTTTGCAATGCAGACCGGAACGCATCCGGCAATAACCACAAACCTGAACTGCGACAATTTTCGCAGGCAGATTAAGGCAATCGGATTAAGCTACGACTGGGACCGTGAAATAAACACAACCGACCCGCATTATTTTAAATGGACACAATGGATTTTCAAACAGCTCTACAATACATGGTTCGATGATGAAACCCAGAAAGGTAAACCAATTTCGGAACTTATAATTCCTGAAGAAATATCTGCCAAAGGGAAAGAAGCAGTAAATGAATATATTTCGGAAAAACGTCTTGCATATTATGACAATGCACAGGTTTGGTGGTGTGAGTCGTGTAAAACGGTGTGTGCCAACGAAGAGGTTTTAACTGACGGCTCGCACGAAAAATGCGGCAATCAGGTAATTCGTAAAAACCTGAAACAGTGGCTGCTCAGAATTCCACACTATGCGGAACGCCTGCTGAAAGGACTTGATAATTTAGACTGGCCTGCAGGAATAATCGATATGCAGAAAAACTGGATAGGAAAGTCAACAGGTGCTGAAATTGATTTTCGGATTGAAGGGCTGAATAAAAACCTACGCGTTTATACCACAAGGCCGGATACACTTTTTGGTGCAACCTATATGGTTATCTCCCCCGAACATGAACTTGCAGAAGAAATTACCATTCAGGAAAAAAAATCGGAAGTTGAAAAATATATCAGAGCGGCAGCGCTTAAATCGGATTTGGACAGAACCGACCTGGCAAAAGAAAAAACAGGTGTGTTCACCGGACGTTATGCCATAAATCCGGTAAACAACAAACCAATTCCAATTTGGGTTGCCGATTATGTGCTCATCGGTTACGGAACCGGAGCAATTATGGCAGTGCCGGCACATGACACACGCGACTTTGAATTTGCAAAGGAATTTAACATTCCCGTAATATGTATTTTGGACCCGAAAGATGCGAAAGACAGGGAAGAAATTCTGGCAGGTGACAAATGCTGGACAGAAGACGGCGAATACATTAACTCATCAAGCAAAGAAACCGGATTAAACATCAACGGATTGAACAAGGAAGCCGGAATTAAAAAAACAATTGAATGGCTTGAGGAGAAAGGACTGGGAGAGGCAACCGTAAACTATAAAATGCGCGACTGGCTTTTCAGCAGACAAAGATACTGGGGCGAGCCGTTTCCCGTGATTCATTGGGAAGACGGAGAAGTTTCCCTTTTAGATGACGAAGAGCTGCCCCTGCTGCTGCCCGAGCTTGAAAAATACACACCGGGAGATTCGGGAGAATCACCATTGTCAAATGCAACTGAATGGCTTGGCGTAACCGACAAAAACGGGCGAAAAGGACACCGCGAAACCAACACAATGCCTCAGTGGGCAGGTTCTTGCTGGTACTATCTGCGGTATCTGGATCCGCATAACGACGAAAAAATATTCGACCCTGAAAAAGAAAAATACTGGATGCCCGTAGATTTATATATGGGAGGTGCCGAACATGCCGTTTTGCACCTGCTGTATTCAAGGTTCTGGCATAAGGTACTTTACGACTTAAATATCGTTTCAACTGATGAACCATTCCAGAAACTGTTTAATCAGGGTATGATTCTGGCATTTGCATACGAAACCCAAACCGGTGCCAAGGTATCTTCCGATCTGGTAAAAGAGGATAACGGAAAGTATTTTCATACTGAAACCGGTGAAGAACTGAGGCAAATTGTGGCAAAAATGTCAAAATCGCTTAAAAATGTAGTAAACCCGGATGATGTTATCGAACGTCACGGGGCTGACTCACTGAGACTGTACGAAATGTTTATGGGGCCGCTTGATGAACGCAAACCATGGACTGAAAACGGAGTTAAGGGAGTTCACAATTTTTTGAACAGGGTTTACCGGTTTTTTGCAGATACAAAAAATATTACTGACGGTGAAGAAGACAACGAAACTGCCCGACTGCTGCATCAGACAATCCGTAAGGTGGAAGAAGATATTCTGAATTTAAAATTTAATACCGCCATTTCCGCTTTAATGGTTTTTAATAATCTGGCAATTAAAAAGGGGAAAGTAACAAAGCAAACCGCTGAAATTTTTGCTAAAATTCTGTCACCTTTTGCACCTCATTTAAGCGAAGAGCTGTGGTCTATATACGAAAACAGTGAAACACTGGCATATGAGCCATGGCCGGAAGTTGACAAGAAAATGCTGGTTGAGGAGAGTTTTGAATATCCGGTATCGTTTAACGGTAAAATGAGATTTAAAATTGAATTGCCCAATGGCATTCAGGAGTCAGAAGTTAAAGAAGCAGTTGTAAATGACCCGAAAGCCCAGAAATGGCTGGAAGGAAAAACTGTCAGGAAATTTATTTTTGTACCCGGAAAAATTATTAATGTAGTTGTTGGCTGACAACTTGATATTATTTTGTACTTTAGAATAAAAAAAATTGGTTATGAAAAATTCATGGGCATTAATATTAGGTTTAGCAATTATCCTTGCTTTCGGGGTTTTGGGATGGTTCTTTCAAAAATCAAGACAGGTTCAGCAAACTGTGCGGGTGGTTGGTTACGGCACAGAAGAATTTGACAGCGACATAGTTAAGTGGTCAATTAGTTTTTCCGAAAGAGTATCGCTTAGCGGAACTCAGGAGGGATATCAGATAATGGCCCATAAACTGGACCATTTTCAGAGATTATGGAAACAGACAGGAATTCAGGCTTCTGAATTTAAAGTTTTTCCTGTTAATGTTAACCGCGAATACGGACAGGGAGGACACATCGGTTACTCACTCGACCAGCGCATTTACATAGTTTCAAACGATATTGAAAAAATTGAACAGCTGGCTGTCGAACCAAAAATATTTGTTGACAATGGTGTAACCTTCGAAGATTCCTCCATGGAATTTTTTAGTTCTGAAATTGAAGAAATTAAAAAGCAACTTTTAGGAAAAGCAACCCAAAATGCTTTTGAACGTGCGCAGGAAATAACATCAACAACCGATTTAAAAGTTGACAAGCTGATTTCTGCACGTGCGGGAGTTTTTCAGATAACTGAACCATTGTCCACTGAGGTTGCAGGTTACGGAATACACAACACCAGCTCGGTCAGAAAAAGCATAAAAGTTACGGTAAGTGCCGATTTTACACTGAAATAAAATCAGGATTTTCTTTTTATTTTAATTTTCTGGCCAATAGAGAGTTTTGACCTGTTGGTCATATTATTGAGCCTGAGAATCTCATCAGGTGAAATTCCTGCATATTTTTTTGCGATTTCCCAGATTGTGTCGCCGTTTCTCACAGTATAATATTCATAATCGGAATCAAGCGGAGCTTCGGTTTTAACAACAGACTCAACAGTTGCAGACTTACCGGCCGATGCCTGCTTCTGGGAAAATGTCATTGAGTTTATCTTTTCATATTTCTCTTTCTGGTTTTCAGGAACATAAACAATCAGTTTCTGTCCTGCACGAATCAAATTTTTGTTGATATTGTTCCAGTATCGCAAATCTGCAATTCTGACATTAAACCATGATGAAATAAAACCAATATTATCACCCGATTTTACGGTGTAAACCACTTTGGCTTTGCCGGCCACATCAGACGGTGTAAAATAAGCTGATGATGCGGTAACCGGCCCCTGAAGTTTGTTACTGGGAAAATATTTTTCGCGTTCATGTGCAAACAGCGTGGTATCCGAATCAATGAATTTCATAATTTTATCGTTTGGAAGCACCAAAGGATAAGTATTTTCGGGTTTTGCAGGAATAACATCCCTTCTGAACATGGGATTAAGGGTGCGAAGCTGTTCCATATCCATATCCAGCACTGCGGAAATCTGGTCAAAATGCAGATATTCATTAACCAGAACAGTATCTGTTTTTAATGAAATTTCAGGTAAACGCGGCTGCAGGTTATGTTCCTTGTAATATCTCATAACATAGGCAGCTGCAATATATGCCGGCACATATCCGCGCGTTTCGCGGGGAAGGTGGTAATATATTTCCCAGTAGCTTG
>CAZXTX010000149.1:0-7437 GCA_964643695.1 uncultured Mariniphaga sp.
CCAATGTTTTTAAAAAGCTGGAACGTTACTACAATAAAAATATTTTAACAGAGAAACTCTCAGGCCAGCCAACCTTTACAGGGAAACTGGATTTGGCCGATAACCTGGAGAAGGTGCTGAAAAATATAGGTTTCTCAGCATCCTTTTCCGTGGACTACGAAAATGACACCTATTTAATCAGACAAAATAATTAAAAATGAACAGCCTATGACATAGATCAAATAATTAATTTATTTTTCAATTAAAAAACCGGGATGTGCGACCAACAGACCCCGGTTTAATGTGAATTCTTATTTATTAATAAAAATCAAACAAAAGTATGAAAAAAAAACAACATGAAAGGGATGTTTTGAGATATCTCTTTAAAACAATGCGAATTATGCGGTTAAGTCTGTTTTTAATAGTAATCAGTTCGGCAATGGCCTTCAGTGCTAATTCTTATTCGCAAAATACAAAACTTACATTGGAGCTGAACAACATAACTGTTAAAGAAGCTCTTAAAACTATTGAAAAGCAGAGTGAATTTCTGTTTTTTTATCAGGAAAAACATGTGGATTTAGATCGGTTAGTATCTATTCATGTTACAAATCATGATGTTGAATCCGTATTGAATAAGTTGTTTGCCGGAACCGATAATATATATGTAATTAATGATCGGCAGATTGTGATTGGAATTGCTCCAAGGAAAGAACTTGTAAGACAAATTCAGAGTATTAGCGGAAGTGTCAAATCAATAACTGAACAGCCCCAGAGAAAGGAAATTTCCGGAAAAGTGACAGACAAAGTCGGGCTTCCGCTGCCCGGTGTATCAATAATTGTAAAAGGAACTACAATTGGTACGGTTACAAATTCAGAGGGAGAATTTTCGCTTTCCATTCCGTTAAATGCCGAAATCTTGCAGTTTTCATTTGTGGGTATGAGCACACAGGAAATTGCAATTGAGGGAAGGGTTATTTTTAATATGGTTATGGAGGAGGATATAATTGGAATAGAGGAGGTAGTAGCAGTTGGGTATGGAACAATGAAAAAGAGGGAATTAACAGGTGCAGTTGTTTCAGTAAAAGGTGAAGAAATAATTAAATACGCAACTTCAGATTTCGCTTCAGCTATTCAGGGACAAATGGCAGGTGTTAGTATTCGTAATATTAATCCTGCACCAGGAGAAAATGCACAAATTACAATTCGAGGACTCACCTCACTTCAAAGTGGCGGATCAGAACCACTATTTATTGTAGATGGAATTCCATATACTTCAAACCCCAATATTAGTCCTAATGAAATTGAATCAATTGAAGTTTTAAAAGATGGTGCTTCTGCTGCTATTTATGGTTCAAGAGCTTCGGCTGGAGTTATTTTGATTACTACAAAAAAGGGGAAAGAGGGGCAAATGGATGTTGTTTTTGACTCTTATTATGGAGTGCAAAAAATTACATCTGACATTCCTTTGGTTGGAACTACAGGAGATTTATACATTAATGAAATAATGTATCGTTATCAAACTGGTAAATTTGATCCTTTATCAATAAATTTAGATGCACTGCAATATAATACTGATTGGATGAAAGAATTACAAGTTGATTTGGCACCTATCCAAAACCATTCAGTAAATGTTAGTGGGGGAAGGAGAGGATTATCATACAGTGTAATCGGAACTTATTTTAATCAAGTTGGATCATTAATAAATTCAGAATATGAAAAATACTCTTTAAGAAGTAATACGGGATTTAAAAAAGGAAAGTTTTCAATACAAGCAAATTTAAATGTTTCTTTAAGTGACCAAATCAAAGAACCTTCTGCACTAATGTATGATGCAATTAATTTACGTTCATACAGAAGGCCATTAAATAGTAAAAGTGATGAGTTTTCTGTTGGAGGTTCTAATGCTGAAGTGATCACAGCTTTTGTCGGGAAATTAAAACAAGAAAACAATAGCAAAGAGAATACTTTCAATGGAAATATGCAATTAAGATATGAAATTGTTAACGGATTACTGTTTAATTTAAATATAGGTGGTTCATTTTATAACAACCATGGTAGGGTATTTAACCCCAGTTATAGTGTATATAATGATGAGGGCGTTTATAATCCTGTAATTAGTAATGAAAATGCAAATTTAAGATTGAATAATAGCAATAGTGAAAAAACTATTGGGGAATTTGTACTGAACTATGATAAAACATTTAATAAACATTCAGTTAAGTTACTTGTAGGAAATACATATGAGAGTTCTAATAGTATATCATTTTCTACAGGAGCAAATTATATTTCTTCCAATAAAACTCCGGTACTTAGTAACGGAGAACCTACAAAGGGCACTCATTCAATTAACAAAACGAACTTGGTTTCATTGATTGGTCGGATAAGTTATGATTATAAATCAAAATATTTGGTTAGTGCTATTATGAGGCGTGACGGTTCTTCAAAATTTGGTCATAATAATCGTTACGGAATATTTCCTTCAGTTTCTGCAGGTTATTTAATATCAGAAGAGAACTTTTTTAAAGAAATTAAGGATTTAATTAGTTTGGCAAAAATTAGGATTAGTTATGGAACAACAGGAAGTGATAAAATTCCAACTTATTCATATAGCCCTGCAATAATATCAAATGTTGATTATCTATTTGGGTTAGAAGAATATTTAGCAAAGGGGATGACCCAACCTGGTTTTGCTGATCCAAATATAAAATGGGAATCAAATATTAGTAAAAATTTAGGTCTTGATTTGATTTTTTTAAAAGGAAAAGCTGGTTTAGAATTCGATATTTATGAACAAAACAAAAAAGACATGTTATTGAGTATTGTTACTCCCATATCGGCAGGTTCAACTCCTTTATCATCTTATAATTATTTTTTAACAAACATTGGAGATCTTAATAACAAGGGGCTTGAAATAAGTGGACGCTATAATCATCAGATAAGAGAAATAAGATTTAAGTTTTCGGGAACTTTTACAAAAAACAAAAATGAAGTAATAAGTTTATCGAGGGAAGGTGAAATAATTTATGGTGGTTATCCCAATATAGTCAGAGTATCACAAACAGAACCTGTTGCTGCAATTAAAGAAGGATTACCAGTTGGTTCATTTTTGGTTTATGAAACTAATGGTACAATTAAAACTGATGAAGAATTAATTGAATATCAAAAATTAAATCCCACTGCTCAAAAAGGTGATTTAAGATATGTAGATTCAAATAAAGATGGTGAAATTACAATTGATGATAGAGTTTACAAAGGAACATATCATCCTGACTTTGAATATGGAATTAATTTTGATGTTGCATACAGGAATTTTGATTTGACAGTTCAGTTGTATGGGGTACAGGGTAATACAATTTATAATGGTCCAAAGCAATATGCATATGCCCAGAAGCGGCATCGTGATTTGATTTACGCATGGACTGATCAAAACCCCACATCAAATATACCAACCCCGCGTATAAATACTGATCATCCTAATGTTCAGACATCTACGGATTTATTTCTTGAAAATGGTTCTTATCTTAGAATAAGAAATATAAGTTTAGGTTATTCTTTTTCCATGGGAATAATTCAAAAGATGGGAATTAATAAGTTGAGATTATATGTAAGTGCACAGAATCCTGTTACATGGACAAAATATAGTGGTTACGATCCTGAAGTTGGCAGCCGTAATCCTCTTGACGGTGGCCTGGACAGAGGTAATTACCCGGTAACTGCTGTATTCAGAACAGGAATATCGATTAATTTTTAATACTTAAAATATATCAAAATGAAACGAGCATAAAAATAACTTCTCAAAAAAGAGAATCATTATACTGCGAGTTCCATCGAATACAATTAAAAAACAATAAATTTTAATGAGATGAAAAATAGTTTTTATATCTTTTTTTTAATAATATTTATGGCAAGTTGTAATATTGAATTAGCACTTGAAAATCCTAATGTTTTAAGTGCAGATTCATTCTGGCAGGATGAAAATGATATTCAACGGGGACTTATAGCAACTTATGGCGCTTTACAATTAAATGGTTTATTAGGTACGGCAGCAACAACAGAATTACCTGTAAGATCTGATGTTGGAAGACCAAATAACTGGAATAATAATGCTCAGAGTTTAAATCAGCTGATATTCAATGAAAATACAAATATTGTCAAACATAGATGGCAAAGTTGTTATATTGGTATTTACCGGGCAAATCAAGTTTTAGCAAATTTAAATATTATGGAACTTGATAAAAATGTGAAAACTCAGATAGAAGCAGAAACCAGATTTTTAAGAGGTTTCTTTTATTATTCTTTGTATCGTGGTTATAATAAAGGAAGTGTTATTATTCATACGACTCCCCCTGAAAGTCGTGAAGATTTTTACAAAAAGCCTTCTCCTGCAAAAGAGGTTTATGAATTAATCCTTGCTGATTTAGAGTTTGCCGAAAAGTATTTACCAAAAGAATATTCAAATTCCAAAGATATAGGACGTGCAACTTGGGGGGCTGCAGCAGCTATGTTGGGTAAGTTATATATTAATGAGCATAATTATGAGTTAGCAAGAGAATATTTTAAAGCAATTATTGACAGTAATATTTATGAATTGACACCTGATATAGGTGATAATTTTGATGAAGAGCATGAATTCAACAGTGAATCAATTTTTGAGGTTGCTTTTTCAATTGATGCAAAACCCGGTGCTGCCGGAACTGCAACAGATGGACCGAGTGCTTCAGAAGGTACTTCACGTGCCACTTTATTAGCCACAGTACCAGGTGGCGGTTCGAGAGTAATAATGCCTTCATATTGGATGACAATGCTTTTTAAAAATGATACTATGGATATTACAAATCCAATTAATTCAGGACGCACAGGAAAAGCAAAATATTCAATTAGAACTTCTGTTTCAATAGCATTGGCAGATGATGACAATACCACACTTTATCAACGGACTTCTCGTCAAGGTGGAGCATACGTCAATCAGGAAGCTTCTTATTTAAAAAAGTTTCAAAATTGGAAAAAAGAGAAAGAAGATAATTTAGATATTTCAGGTATTAATGAAAGAGTAATCAGGTTAGCTGATGTGATGTTGTTATATGCAGAATGTTTATTAAAAACCGGTGGCTCTTATAATGAAGCATTAGATTTAGTAAATGAAATACGTTCCCGTTCCGGTGTCGTTTTACTGAATGAATCAGATTATAATGAGGAGTCATTAATGGAACATATTATGTGGGTTGAACGCCCATTGGAATTAATGTTTGAAGGTCATGATATACGATGGGAAGATCTTGTCAGATGGGGTAAAATTAAAGAACAGTATGAGCGATTAGCATCAATACAATATGTATTTATTTCACCAATGATATACGAATATAACCCAAATATCCACACCCAACAACCATTAAGAGAATTTGTTGAAGCTGCATCAGTTTATAATCCTGATTATCACAATTATTTTCCGATACCTTCAACAGAACTTACTTCGAATCCTGATATTTTTAATTAGTTATTGTTATGTTAACTATAAAATAAAAGTAAAATGAATAACACAACATATAAAATTTTTGTTTCAATTCTGTTTTTAATTGGAATTATAGCTTGTAAAAATGATGATTTATCGCTGTTGAGTACAGAGTTTTCTGATGCAGTAGCTGCCGCTTCAGGTAAAAACATAATAGAAAGAGGCGATTTTACATCATTTGTTGATCTTTCAAAAGGTGTAGTCAAAAGAACATGGAGTTTACCGGAATCTGCTACAATATTGAATTTAAAAAATAATGATACTTCTAAACTGGAAATAATTCATGTTAGATTTGATGAACCAGGCATTTTTAATGTTAATTTGAAAAGTGAGTTTAAAATTGATTCTGTTACTTTAAATAAAACTTTTCGTGTAACGGTTCTTGATTATATTAAAGCAAAACTTGAAGTTAAATCAATTAATTCAAGCTTTTTTGAAGAAAGCCCTAATCAAATTACGATTTATGAAGGAGGAGAAATAACTTTTAGTGATGTTTCCACCGGAGAGCCTAACAGACGTGTTTGGAGATTTGATGGCGGCTACCCCGATAAAGCCGGGGGTATAGGTGTTGCTGAAGATAAAGAAGTGAAAAATGTGACAGTTTCGTATCAGGAAATTGGTATCTATGATGTTGAATTAATATCATGGAGAAAAAATCCGGATGGTGAACCGGACACTATATTGTTAAATGGTTTTATTAATGTAATTGGTAATCCTAATCCGCCACAAATTGTAAATGTTAAAACGGAAAATGAAAAAATTATTCATTTAAAATACGATTTGGGATTGAAGTTAAGGGGAGATATTTCTTCAAATTTTACGCTAAAAGTTGATGGAGAGGAGGTTGAAATTGCCTCAGTTGTACTGAGTCGTGAAGATAACCAAACTGTTGAGATCGTATCTTCCGAAAAAATTAAATGGTTTTCTGATTGCACATTAAGTTATGATGGCCAGGGGGAATTAACAAGTAAAAATAATATTTCTGCTGAAATGTTTCTTGATTTACCATTAATTTTTGACCCGATAAATATTGCAAATGAATTTATTTACGGATTTGAAAATGGTGGAGAAGGGTGGATACCTGCGGCCTATAATGTAGGAAAAATAAGTTTTACTACAGAAAAAGCAGCTACTGGCATTTACAGTATGAAAATGGAGTCAGTTGAAAATGTTAATTGGACAGCAGTAATTAGTTCGCGTACCCCGTTTTTACTTGAAGCAAACAAAAAATATTCACTCGAATTTAAAATATGGATAGATCCGTCATCAACTTCACCAATGATATTCCATACGTTTACAGGAAAAGGTATTTCATTTAATGAACAAAACCGTACAGAAATTATTAACGTACCTAAAGGCGAATGGGTAACAATTAACAAAGTTTTAGGAACTGCCAATAGAGTACCGACTGAGTTAATCCGACAAAAAATATGGGCTCCTGTTGTTAGTGGAGAATACTTTTTGGAATTTAGATTTGCTGAACCCAGTGTTTTTTATATAGATGATATAGTAGTTTTTGAAGTTGATTAAATTAAAAAAGTTGTTAAATTTTAGAGACTGTTTTGAATTTTTCTTTTAATATTTTCAGAGGTGAAAATTTTCAGATTCAGGCTCATTTTTCAGACAAAATTGAGCTAATTTTTATCGAAAATCGATGAAATATTATCTATATAAATTTCAAAATTTTATTTCAAAACAGTCTCTTATTTTTAACAGAATTGTAGTCTATTTAACATGAAAAACATCTTGCGCTTTATTATTCCAATTTTTACAATTCTTTTTTGGACTAGTTTTAATGTAAAAGGCCAGGTTCCAGGCTATCTGCAGAATTACGAGAAACAATACACAGAAAATCCTCGTGAAGCCAATCTTCAGTGGTTTAAAGAAGCCCGGTTCGGAATGTTTATTCATTACGGATTATACAGTCAACTTGGAAAAGGCGAATGGGT
>CAZXTX010000150.1:0-1877 GCA_964643695.1 uncultured Mariniphaga sp.
ATAGGAACGCTCTCCAAAATCTACCCTGAAAACATGTATCGACTGTTATGAGATACTTTACAAAAAAAACTACTCCAAATATATCTAAGTTTTGAAAAAATAGTTACTTTTGACGTTAGTAACGTCAAAAGGTATGATTGTTTCATTTGATGATAAGGAGACTGAAAAAATCTGGAACGGATTTGTTTCGAGAAAACTTCCAAGAGAAATTCAGGAAACTGCAAGAAGAAAATTGAGAATGATTAATAACTCTGTTGATATTAGTGATTTGAGAATCCCGCCTGCAAACAGACTGGAAAAACTGAAAGGCGATTTAAAAAAGTTTTACAGCATCAGAATTAATAATCAGTGGAGAATTACATTCAAATGGGAAAATGGAAATGCTTTTGAAGTTAAAATTGTTGATTATCATTAAAAAAATGGAAAAATTGAGAAACATAACACCCGGAGAAATATTATTGGAAGAATTTTTAATTCCTATGAAAATTTCACAGTACAGATTATCTAAAGATTTAGATATTCCACAAACAAGAATTTCAGAGATTGTCAAAGGTAATCGCAGGATCACGGCTGATACAGCAGTAAGATTAAGCGCATATTTTGGAAATTCTGCAAAATTCTGGCTTGGACTTCAGGATGATTTTGATATTGAGAATGAATTAACCGATAAGTCCAACGAAGTAAAGCGAATAAGCAGGATTAGAAAGGAAAAAGATAAAAACATTGCATAACAGCCAGTTTGGCAAAACTTGTCCCGTTTTATGGGAATGGCATGTCCATCCCTCAATACTGCGGGGCAAGGTGTTTTTATGCCTGACCGAACAAACAGGGATTAAAACAGTATCTTTGTGTAAAATATTTTCGTAAATGGATTTTAAGATTCTGACTGATAAATTACTTGATGACTATATAAAGAATGTAAAAGAATCACCTTTGAATAAAATTGACAGGATAAAAAAGGTTGATATACCTGTGGATTATTTTCAATTTTATAAATCCGTTTCATCGGTATATTCGTCAAAGATTGAGGGTGAGGATATTGATTTTGACAGTTATTTCAAACATAAATTTTTAAAAGTAAAATTTAAAGCTGATTATACACGAAAAGCTGATGATTTGTACTCAGCTTATGATTTTATTGACAATAATAAACTGACCCTTGAGAACGTTCAAAAGGCTCATTCAATATTGAGCAAAAGCCTTTTGCCCAAAAGTCAGCAGGGATTAATTCGCAATAATCCCATGTTTGTAATCAACAGCAATGATAAAATAGAATATATTGCAGCCAATCCGGAGACAGTTAAACCGGAACTTGAAAAATTATTTTTGGATATTGCCTTGCTGCAACGGACTGATTTAAATTCGTTTGAAATTTTTTATTATGCATCCTTACTACATTTGGTTTTCGTAAAAATTCATCCGTTTCAAGATGGTAATGGTCGTACCGCAAGATTAATCGAGAAATGGTTTTTGATTGAGAAAATTGGACAAAAAGCAACTACTGTTCAATTAGAGAAGAATTATTATAAAAACCTCAAGGATTATTATGCAAATATTAGAAAGATCGGATTGGAGTACGAGGATTTAAATTATTTGAAAGGGTTGGATTTTTTACTAATGACAATTAAGGGGATTGATAATCAGGATTAAAAGGGCACATGAATTCAATGCTGATTTATTTAAACCTGAAAACCGGAACCTGAATTTTTACCTGAAGGAATCTGTTACGGTGAGTGCCGGTAAACGGACCGTCAGAATCATAAATTTTTTGCTGATGATTCAGTCCGTATGCATATTCCAGAAGAATATCCGCACTTTTTAAATCTATTCCGGCTGCAAACTTCAGATTAAAACCGGTTTTCTTTGAATTTACATCG
>CAZXTX010000150.1:1977-4003 GCA_964643695.1 uncultured Mariniphaga sp.
CAACGAAAAAGAACATGATTAGAAAAACTTTTGTTTTAAGAGTTGTATTCATTTGGTTTTTTTAATAAGATTCTAAAGCAACAAAAGATAGTTACAAATTTTAAAGGCAGAAAGTTATTTAACATATGTTAAGCAATGACGAATGAAACCGACATGATTTTTATAATCTTTAAGAAATTAAAAAACTGTTGCTGATAAATGTTACGGTGCGATGCACCTCTTTGTTTTATTTGCAACATTTTTCTACAATCCTGCCCGCCGTGGCAGGCGGGTATTTCGGTGCGCTGTACCTCATTTTTATGTGCAAAATCAACTTGATAAAGCAAACAGCAGAGCCGTGTAAACTTTGCAGGGAAAATTTAAAATGTGTTTAATAAGGTGCAGCGCACCGTAATATAAAAAACAAACATTTTTACCGCTAATTTTTCAAATCATTAAAAAATCTGATTTCCTTAACTTTTTTTCACGTTCTTTTTAATCAGAATTTTTTAACTTGCATTTCTATTATGGAATGGGTTATATGGAAAAGTTAGAGTGGTCAAAGGATATTTTAGGGTCGAAACTGGAAATCGGGCACAATGGCAATATTATTGGCAGCATACGCTGGGACAATATGTTGAGTTCCAGGGCGCAGGCCATGATTAACGGCAAGCTCTTTATCCTGAACCGTGAATTTTTCCTTTCAAAACTTGAAATTTATGATGCAAACGACCGGTCGCTGCTTGGTACGGTAATGATTAACCTGTTTAACCCGCGCAATGATGTTGTGATAAATGGTAAACGGTTTGAACTTGAAGTGCAGAATTTCTGGCAGTCGCGGTGGGCATGGAAGTTCAGCAATACCGAAATTATCACCTACAACTCAAATGAGTTTCTTTTTAAAAACAAAGGCGAAATTGAACTTTCCACCAAGGTTTGCGATGAAGTGGAAATTCTGATATTGTTAGGGCTGTTTGTGCGCAATCAGTTTATCTTCTTTTTACTGATAATCCTGATTATTTTAGTTTTGATACTTCTGTAATTAACTCAGTTGGTTTCTCCGGCTGCCTCTTTCAGAACATTGTTAACCGATCCGTGAAGCAAAAGCAATCTTCGGGCCTTTTCCTCATTATAGCTCAGTTCTTCCATAATCATGCGGGTGCCTCGCTCCACCAGCTTTTTGTTTGTAAGCTGCATATTCACCATTTTATTGCCTTTAACCCGTCCTAACTGAATCATCAGCGTTGTGGTAATCATGTTCAGGATAAGTTTTTGTGCGGTTCCCGATTTCATGCGGGTGCTTCCGGTAACAAACTCCGGCCCTACAATCGCTTCTATGGGGATATCCACACTTTTTGCCAGCTCCGTATCGGGGTTGCTGGTGATGCATGATGTCAGAATTCCGTTTTTACGGGCATTTTTAACTGCACCGATAACAAACGGTGTTCTCCCCGATGCTGCAATTCCAACCACTGTATCCAGCTTGTTTATGTTAAATTTTTGCAGCTCTTCCCACGATAGTTCTTCATTATCCTCGGCCTCTTCCACCGCTTTGCGGATTGCCCTGTCGCCGCCGGCTATCAGCCCGATAACCAGATCGTAGCCAACACCGTAGGTTGGCGGGATTTCGGATGCATCAAGTATTCCAAGTCGTCCGCTGGTTCCGGCACCCACATAAAACAGGCGCCCGCCTTTTTTTACTCGCGGTACAATTTCGGACACCAGTTTTTCTATCTGCGGAATGTTTTTTTCAACTGCCGGCAGCACCTTTTTATCCTCGTTGTGAATTCCTTCCAGCAACCGGCGGATACTCATCTCTTCAAGATTGTCATACAGCGAACTCGATTCGGTAATATTACTCATAACATTAAAACTGTAAATGAAACTCGGCTAATTTTTGTAATGGCTCCTTCAGAATTACTCCGGGAACCATTTTGCGCCGCAAAAGTACACTTTTTAGCTGTTCCTGAAAATACCAGGCCACTGAACCCACAAAACTGACAGGAGTGGTTTCATACCCGGGATATTGTGCCACATTGCGCTCAAT
>CAZXTX010000150.1:4103-7356 GCA_964643695.1 uncultured Mariniphaga sp.
CAAAACTGACAGGAGTGGTTTCATACCCGGGATATTGTGCCACATTGCGCTCAATAAACGAATCAAATGCTTTTTCAATTAGATTGCTGCAATATTCATTTTCGATATTTTCTTTTAAAAAAGGTACAAATCCTGCTAAAAAGCGGTTTGGTTTATCCTGCCGGTAAACTTTGTCGAGGAATACCGGATATTCCATCGGATACTGTTTTTGAAACAATTCTGCAAGTGTGGCAGGCATTGTTTTTTTCAGATAATCCGACACAAGCAGCTTGCCCAAAACCGCACCGCTGCCTTCGTCGCCAAGAATAAACCCAAGTGGCGGAACATGGCCGGTAATCTTCTCGCCGTCGTAAAGACATGAATTGGAACCGGTTCCCAAAATGCAGGCAATGCCGCTTTTGTTAAACAGGGTGGCACGTGCAGCGGCAAGCAAATCGCTGCTTACCTCCTTTTTTGCTTCCGGGAAAAATTGATTCAGCACACTTTCAATTACTTTTGCCTTTTCGCGGTCAACAATTCCGGCACCGTAAAAATAAACCTGCTCCGGCTTAACTGAAAGTTTTGCTAAAGGAGTGTTGCGCCACTCCTCAACAATATCATCAGTAGTGCGAAAAAATGGGTTTACACCGCCGGTACTGAATAACTGCGGCGTTTTGCCTTTTTCTGAAAAATACCAGTCGGTTTGAGTTGAGCCGCTATCTGCAATAAGAATCATATATTTTGCTTTTTAGAATCTTCTATAGAATCAGAAGGCTGGTTACTTTTTTATTCAATGCCATATAGTTTCTCAAAATTTTCATTGTCAAGAGAAACAATTTTTTTAATAAGATTTATCTTTAATTCAGTTGCATTTATATTGTCAAAATTAATTATTCATGTTGGTAATGGTACTTTCGGCTTAATCAAATTTGATAAACATTTGATCAAAGTTCATTGTCATTTTGTTAAATTGCTCAATTAAGTCCTGTCCGATATTTCCGTAAACAGTTTCACTATTTTCAACTTTTTCCTTCAGTAAACTAATGTCTTTTAAGGTCGCTTTTTTATCAAGGATATTGATATCCACTGTAATTTTATATCCGTCAAATTCCTTATTCCCCGCGGCACCACCAAAACTGATTTTTTCGGGCTTGTAGGTTTCATCTATTTCCTTCTTGTTTTCAGTGTAGTATGAATGGTAAAGCATAGTTTTGTTGGCGCCTGTGTCAAAAGCAAAATGTCGTTGGTTGGCATAAATCAAGGGTGTTAAACCATTCATCGCCATATTCGGTTTCGAATTGTTTCTTGTTTCTTCTTTTGGAACGGTGAAATAACCATCCTGAGTAATTTGTATTTCTCGCAATGCACTAATTACGGGAAAGCCTAAAATGCCATAAATTTGATAATCAATTTGAGGAAAAGCCAGTGCTTTGTCTTCAAGGACTAAGAAAATGGCATTCAGAATGTCAATGTTGTCTAATTTTAATTCAGGGCATACCGCAATTTGTGCAGGCACTTTTTCTCCTGTAATTGTTCCAACTTCTATGTCAACCGGCATAATCTTCATCTTAAACTTTTCGGCTGTTGATTTTGAAACTGTTGATAAATTAGCCCCCGTATCAAAAACAAAATTTAGCGAATCCCTGCCATTGGAAACTTTCAGGTTATTCAGGCCTGCTTTATCTTTTTCCATTTTTAAACGGACATCATCTTTAATGAACACTTCCTGTTTTGCTTCGTTTTCCAACGCAGTCCATATTTTAAGGTTGTTTTTTATTTCGTTTATTTCATTTTCGGAAAGTAGATTGTTATAGTTTCTCAGAATGGTGGTAAGGGTATTTTTTGCTTCCTTATAATCAAATAGCTTTAAACAATTATCCTCCTTGATTTTATATAATTTAAGAATTAGGGAATCGGGAAGGTTGGGTTCTGTTTCTGTTAACTGAATAATTTGATTATTTGATTCTTCTAATCTGTTAAAAGCGTTATTCAGAAAAGCTTCTACAAATTTTTGATAGGTGTCGGACAGGTCTTTCTTTTGCAAGTCATAAATTTCTTTCGCTTTAAAGAAGTTTTTTTGTTCAATTAAATCATAAATCCGGATAAAAGCATCATTCTGTGACTGTCCCAAAACGTTAAGGCTTAATGAGGTCAGTAATATGACAATTATTTTTGTTAGTTTCATTTTTGTCTGTTTTTGCGTTTTTTACAGTATTACGGCCAATTTGTTTTTTAATAATACAGATATTTTTTCATCAAAGTTATCAATAAATCACATTTTGGAAATAACTTTTGGTTAAAGCGCAATCATATTCGGGCTAATATCCCGAAATAAATATCTTTGTGCAGGCAAAAATTTAACTATCCGAAATGAAGCATTTTTTACTGATATCCGTTTTTGTTGTTTCCTTTTTTTATGTCTGCTCACAGCCGGCTTCCCCAAAGTTTGAATTCAGGGCGGTTTGGGTTGCAACTGTTGCAAATATCGACTGGCCATCAAAACCTGGACTTTCAACCGAAGAGCAGCAGCGGGAAGCGATTGAAATTTTAAATATGCACCAAAAACTGGGGATTAATGCTATTATTCTGCAGATTCGCCCTGCATCGGATGCACTTTATTCCTCAGCATTGGAACCGTGGTCGAGGTATCTTTCCGGAACTCCCGGACAGGCACCCGAACCGTTTTACGATCCGCTTCAGTTTTGGATTGAAGAATGTCACAAACGCGGAATGGAATTGCATGCATGGCTCAATCCTTTCAGGGTTGCGCTGAACCACCAGCAGCTGTTAGCCGGTAACCACATTGCTTTTGAACATCCGGAATGGGTATTGAAGTATGGCAACAGCCTCTATTTTGATCCCGGATTACCGCAAACACATCAGTTTTTTGCACAGGTTGTTAAAGATGTTGTTACCCGTTACGATGTGGATGCAATTCACTTTGATGACTACTTTTATCCTTATCCGCTGCAGGAAGATTTTCCCGATACCACCTCATTTGCATTTTATAACCGCGGTTTTTTGTCCGAAGATAAAGCTGACTGGCGCCGCGAAAATGTGGATATAATCATAAAATTGGTGAATGAAACCATAAAATCGGTAAAGCCGTGGGTGAAATTCGGTATCAGTCCGTTTGGAGTATGGCGCAATATTGCGGATGATCCGCGTGGCTCCGATTCGCGGGCCGGCGTTACCAACTATGACCACCTTTATGCAAACATTATAAAATGGCAGGAAAACGGCTGGATTGATTACACTCTTCCGCAGTTATACT
>CAZXTX010000151.1:0-7336 GCA_964643695.1 uncultured Mariniphaga sp.
AAAAAATTATTTTAAAGCGAATTCCGCCTGATAAACACAAACGGGCTTTTTATACGCATAAAATTTCCCGTTAAAATCATTTCTGCGGCAATACGCCCAATTTCATCATGATTGGTTGAAATAGTGGTAATACCATCTTCCAGAATTTCCTTAAACGGATTTTCGTTGTAAGCAACCAGCCCAATGTCCCTGCCGGGTTTCCAGTTTTTTTTGCGGCATATTTTGATAAAACGGCACAAATCGTCATCAGAGATTATAACATAGGCCTCGCCCTTTTTTACTACACTGTTTTCAAGCTGGTCAATAACTGCATAATCCAGTTCATTAACCTGACAAAATATCTGAAATCCGCGTCTGATATAAACCGGATAGTACTGAGTAAAAGGAAAAATCAGATTGATTTTGCTGTATTTCCTTATAAGTCCGATACCTTCACCAAGTGCCAATTGAATATCTTTCTCATATTCCTGATAAACAATCGGATAATCTTTCAAACTTTCAAGGTTACGGTCAACCAATAAAACCTTTTTTTTGGGAATCATTTTTATAACACTTTCCACATCAGCATTTTCATCTTTAAAATGCGGCAGAATTACAAAATAATCGTAATTGGTCAGATTGTTTTCAACAATATTTTTAAATTGCTCTAAATCATAATTGTATATAAAAACATCGGTTACAGCCCTGTTGCCAAGGGTTTCGATAAACGAATAATAGAGATTTCTTTTATAATTGCTCAGTTTGTTAAAAATAAGTGAGACTTTTATCACTTTCTCCACATCAACCCTGTTAACGTAATAGCCTTTTCCCCTTACAGATATAAGTATTCCTTTTTCACGTAAAAAAACATAGGCCTTTTCAACGGTATCACGTGAAAGAAGCAAATCCTCACTTGTTTCGTTTATTGACGGAATACGCTGCCCCTGCTTTAAAATACCAGATTCAATATCTGAAATTATCAAATTTACAACCTGTTTATACTTAGGAATTTCTGAATAGTGGTCAATTTCAGGCAGCTCTTTCATTTTTCAAGTTATTTTATACAAAAGTAAAAAGTGTTTTTGTTTTAACAGCCGAAAAGATAAAAACATGAAAATAAACCGGTTTTAATTTCAACTGCAATATTTCAATAAATCAGCCGGTTAACTAAACTTTATCAAAAACCGGTTTTTCGGACAAAATTAATAATCTGATTTTTATTAATGAATCATATCTTTTTAAAAAACGTTTCTCGGTTTAATTGAATATATTAGTCAAAAAAACTAAACTTTCAGAGCTGATGAACCGTTTTACAGCCTGGAACAATTTTAAAAAATAATGACATACTGTTTAAAATACGATAAAATGAGAGTCAATACAATATTTCTTTTAACCATTTTATTTTTGTTGGGTGCATGTGGCGGGCAAAGCTATCAGCAGCAAACCACAAAAGAAGCTCCTGCAAAAGCAAAAGAAACCCAAAGCATGGCAAATCATCCGGGCAGAAAGGTATATAACTCCATCTGCTTAGTCTGTCACATGGCCGATGGCTCGGGAATGACAAAAACTTATCCGCCGCTCGCTCAAACCGAAATGGTAAACGGTGACAAGGACAAGCTTATCAACATAGTTTTAAACGGCCAAAGCGGTGAAATTGAAGTTAAAGGGGTAAAATACAATAATCTCATGCCCCCGCATTCACATCTGAGCGACAAGCAGATTGCAGATGTTTTAACTTATGTAAGAAATAGTTTTGGCAACAATTCGAGTGAAATCACAGTTGAAGATGTGCAGAAAGTGAGAAATAAAGCACGCTAATCATTGAGTATTTTTATTGTTGTGCGCCGGTTAAGTTGCCGTCCCCCGGGAGTTTCATTTTCCGAAACAGGACGTGTTTCGCCATATCCTTTCCATTCAAGCCGTCTGCTTTCAATACTGTTTTCAATTAAAAATTCAGTAACTGACCGGGCACGTTTTTCTGAAAGAACCATATTTTTGGCGGCATTACCCGAATTATCAGTATGCCCTTGTATTTCAACCTTCAATGAAGAATTTTCTGTTAAAAACAACACCAGTTTATCAAGTTCCGGCTTCGATTCCGGCAAAATATTAAATGAGTCGGTTTCAAAATAAATATTGTACAAATTCATTTCGGCACCCGGTTTTACGGGCAGTAGAGCTATTTTCAGCAAATATGGATCATAAACTTCCCTTGTATTTTTTAGGTCAAACGTATTTGAATAAAAGAGATATCCTTCGCATGAAACAGAAAAAGAGTAATTATTTCCGGCAGGTAATGAAACAAACAATTCACCATTTTTATCAGTAGTTTCACTTCTTTCCGAACTTTCCGGTTTTTCAAGATTATTAAGCTGAACCACCGCCTGAACCGGTTCATTCGTTTCTGAATCAAAAACATTTGCCTTCACATAAGTTGCAGGATTTGGCCTTAATGTTTCATCAAGTTGAAACGAATAGATATCGAGGCCATACGCACTATCGCGCATTGTTGAGTAAAAGGCGGTAAGGCCATCGGCACTGATATGCAGGCCTTGCTCATCATTATGAGTATTTACAGGATAACCGAGATTTTCAGGCTTGGAATAAAGTGTATCATTTTCTATAATCGACATGTATAAATCAAATCCGCCCATTCCGATATGCGAATCGGAAGCAAAATAGAAATTTGAATTTCCGGAATGTACAAAAGGAGAGGTTTCATTACCGGGCGTATTTATTTTACTACCCAGATTAACAGGTTCTTTCCATTTCAATTTCCCGTTTTTATCAAAGCCTAAAGATTCGGCACGCCAGATATCTTTTTTCCCTTCACCACCGGGGCGGTTGCTTGAGAAATATAAAAATTTTCCGTCAGACGACAGAGAGGGCTGTGCCTCCCAGTATGATGTATTAACCGGACTGCCTGCATTAACAGGTTTTGTCCATTTTTCCCCAACCCTCACTGAATAATATATATCACAACTTCCGAAAACGTCATTTCTGTTGCAGGCTGTAAAAAACAGCAGTTTTCCGTCAGCAGAAAGCGTTTGTGCACCTTCATTTTCAGAAGTGTTTATTTCGGTTATCGGCACAGCTGCCTGCCATTCATCATCAATCAATTCAGAATAATAAAAATCTTCCTGCGGATATAAAACTGCATCTTTTATCAACCGGGTAAACACAAGCTGTTTCCGGTCGATACTCAGGCTTGGCCAGTATTCGTCAAATTCACTGTTAACCGTTTCAGGCAGACGGTAAGGCTCAAAATCAACGGGATTGTTAATTGCATCAATGGCAAATTTACAGCTTTCAATTTTTAAATCAAGTTCCTTTTTTCTTTCATCAGTAATTTTTTTGGGTTCAGAATAATTCAGAAATTCTTTCAGGGCTTCGCTGTAAGTTCCATTAGAAAACAGGGCATTGGCAAGCCTCCATGTCAATAGTGGTGTTTCCGATATTTTACGTGCCTCCTTCAAATGATAAACCTCCTTCTCCCTTTTATTGGTTTCAAAATAAATATCTGCCAAAAGAAGATGCGCATCAGCATAATCAGGAGCAGCATTAAGTATTTGATTACAAAACAGAACAGAACGGTCATATTCCTGAAGTGAATAAAAAGAGCGGGCTTCGTCAAACCATCGCTGAACTTTTCGTGATGGCTGAGCTGTCAGTTCTGAAAAAACTCCCTGTAACAGGAATAATATGAGAAGGATACCCCAAAAGTTGAATACCACAAAACAAAACCGGCAAATTATTTTATTTAAAATTTTTCTCATCTATTTAAAAAAATGCTGAAAATTATTTTATTTGTTTTTTGTATTTATATTTTTCCTTATTTTGGCTATTGATTTTTATAAATTTAATCTTTTAAAATTAAATGTCTTATTTTTTTTAGATGTAGTTTAAAAATGAAACGAAAAGAAAACAAAAAAAATTTCACCGAAACAGACAACTTTGAGCGAAAAACAAAAAAGCACCAAGCAAAAAAAGACCGCAGCTCAAAAAGAAGGCTTACCATTTATGACGAATTTGATGATGAGAGCCTTGATGATTATTCTTCAATAGACGAAGATTTTGATGATGAAGATGATTATTAAACGATATTTATAAGAATAAATTCCACATTTTAAATACTGTTTAAACCTCCATCCGGCATTCCGGTTATATATTTTTTATATCTGTTCCGAAAAAAATGCCTCTGCCCCCGGATAATTGTATCTGGCTTTTGCAATTTTCTCGGGATAACAAAAATATGTGGCTGTACCTCTGGCACAAATTCCTCCATCACCGTCAGCAAGTGTACACTCTATGGCTGCATTGTTTTTTTCAAACGAAACAAGCCGGGCTGTTACTGTAAAATTCTTATTTGAAATATAAGCAGGTTTAATATATTCAATATTAAGACCTGAAGTAACGCCCGATGTTTTCAGCTTAACAAACACAAACCATGCAGCAGCTTCGTCAATTAATGTTGCCTGAATTCCGCCATGCAAAACACCGGCCCACCCCTCATACTTTTTTTCCGGTTTCCAGACGGCTAAAATTTCATCACCGTTTTCAAAAAAATCCAGACAAAGTCCTATTTCATTATGAGGAGAACAGCCAAAGCAATTATACTGCTCCTTTGTTGCTACCGGTGCATACGGATTTTTTATTTTCCTCATTTCTTGTTTTCTGACTGTTAATTATTGCCTAAAATCAGAGGTAATCCGTCTTTGCTGCTTCCCACAACAATAACTTTGGAATTTGGTGATCCGGCCAATTCCAGTGTGGCATCAATTCCGCGCTGTTTTAAAATTTTGTCGGTTAAACTTTCACTCAAAATGCGGTTGTAATTTGCTATACCTTCAGCTTCAATTCTGCGGCGTTCAGCTTCTGATTCCTCACGTCTCAGTTTAAACTCATAAGCCAGTGCTTCCTGCTCCTGCTGAAGTTTATTCTCAATTGCAGTTTTAATCTGATCGGGCAAATTAATTGACCTAATAAGCAATGCACGCATTTCAATAAAATTTTCACCTAAAACCTTTCTGGTTTCTTCTTTAATATTCTGTTCAACTTCTGAGCGTTTAGTTGAATAAATTTCTTCGGCAGAATAGCGGCCTGCCACTTGTCGCACAGTTGATCTTACTTCGGGAACAACCAGCAGGTTAATATAATTTTCGCCAAACCGGTGATGCAAATAGCCAATATCACTATAAACCGGATTAAAGCGAACAGATACCTCAGTATTAATTGACAATCCGTTTCTGTCAAGCACATCCATGGTCTCTTCCTCCTGCTGCTCCCTAACATTATAAATATACAACCGGTTCAGGGGTGAAATTATGTGAAATCCTTCACCATAAATATTTTCTGTGTCAAGTCCCGAAGTGTACGGGCGAAAAATTACGGCTCTTTCACCGGCATTAATAATAAAAAACATACGTCCGCCAAAAAGCAAAATAACAATAAGAACTGTAACAATTACAGCAATGTAAGTAGATTTCAAATTAAATTTCATACTCAATAATTATTTAGTTTTTTACAAATTTAACAAGTTTAGCGGGTAAGTTGTCATATTGTTGATTTATAGAGCTTTTTTTCATTATAAATTAGCAGATTATTTATAAAACAGCATTTCTGTTACATCAACTTTAAAAACTGACAACATACTGTCTGTTAGTTACAATCAATGAAATCTCCTGAAATTATACCTGTTTTTATTCAATAAAATCAACAATCTTATATTGATTATCTGCTATCAATTAAAACTTAACCGGCTTTTTTTTGAAGTTTGTTAATATTTATTCATACAGCATTGTTTAAAATAGTTCTATTTTTACATAAAAAATGAAAATAAGAATTTCAACTCTATAATTTATCAAGATGAACTATTTCAATTTAACCCGAAGAAATTTTATCAGTACAGCTTCTATTGCGGGTACCGGTTTGGCAATCGGGTTGCCAACCATTGCATGCGGCACTAACGGTGCTTTACAAAAACCGGCAATTTTAGGAGGACCAAAAGCATTTACGGGCAGCTGGCACGGATGGCCGGTTATTGAAAATATTGAAGAAACTGAACTTTTAGCAGTGTTAAAAAGTGGCAACTGGTGCAGACTGGGAAGCAAAACTACTCCCAGATTTGAAACTGAACTTCAAAATATGCTTGGGGTAAACCGGATACTGGGAACATCAAGCGGTACTACTGCACTTTTTACAATGCTTGGCGCTCTTGACATCGGCCCGGGTGATGAGATAATTTTACCACCATACACATTTATAGCTACTTACAACGTAATTGTTCAAAATTATGCCCTGCCGGTTTTTGTTGACAGTGATATTGAAACTTTTCAGATTGATGCCACCAAAATTGAGCAGGCAATTACACCAGAAACAAAAGTTTTGCTGCCGGTGCACATTGGTGGTAACCTGTTTGACATTGACACGGTTCTGAATGTTGCCTCAAAGTATAATATTCCTGTTATTGAAGATGCATGCCAGGCACATTTTGCAGAGTGGAAAGGCAAAAGTGCCGGTGGTTGGGGACTGGCAGGTGCATACAGTTTTCAGGCTTCAAAAAACCTTAACTCCGGTGAAGGCGGAGCAATTATTACCAACAATGAGGACTTCTACAAACGTTGCTACAGTTTTCATCATCAGGGACAAAGTGATGATTCGGCAGGACTGGAACCCGGAACAGGAATTAGAGGTTCAAACCTCAGACTTACAGAATTTCAGGCAGCAATTTTATTAGCTCAGATGAGTAAGGTTCAGGAGCAAGTAAAGAGGAGATCGGAAAATGCCGATTATCTGACAAAAATGCTGTCTAGAATTCCGGGAATATCTCCTGCAAAACACTATAAAGGTTATACACGAAGTGCATATCATCTCTACATGTTCAGATACAATCCTAATGAGTTTTCGGGCATGAGCCGTGCACAATTCATAAAAGCTTTGGGTGCCGAAGGAATCCCGGCATCATCAGGCTATACTTCAATGACCAAAAACAGTTATGTAACCAATCTGGCAAAAAGCAAGCACTATTTACAGGTTTACGGCGAAAAGAAAATGAACGACTGGCTTGAGCAAATATCAACTCCGGTAAACGACAAATTATGCGAAGAGGCTGTGTGGTTTACACAAAATATGCTGCTCGGCGGAAAACAGGATATGGAACAGATAGCAGAGGCAATCAGAAAAATTCATCATAACTCAAAGGCAATAAAGGAAGTATAACATAAAAAAACAAATTATTTCCTGAAACAGAATATTAAATTATCCTGACTGTATATTTAGTTACAACAGTAATAATAATCACATAAAAGAGATAATAAATGCATAAAAATTTTTGGCTTACATAATTTATTCATTTTAA
>CAZXTX010000152.1:0-7274 GCA_964643695.1 uncultured Mariniphaga sp.
AAGACACTACAAAAGAAAAAAAGAATGAAATGTGAAAGTTTTCTGAAAGCGCCTATTTAGAACAGTATTGAAAATTAAGCATTTTTGGCACAATGAACTCGTATCTAATTATAAGTGCGGAACTATACTTAAAAACTTAACTATAAATATTAACTTAATTTTAGAATAACAGGCTTCATCAAAAACAAGGGTTCATTCACTTCAATAATATTCCCTTTGTTTCTAAAATTAGCCAACTTCCACTTCCCATTTTTATCTAACAATTCAACTTTTTTATTTTGCCAATCAGGAGAAGACTGTAATGAAAACAAGTTAAAAGTGTCTGAACTCAAATTAATTAATGTAACTATTCCATATCTATCTGATCTAGATTGATTGAAAATGCAAAATACGTTTGGCAAATCTTTTACAAATATTGGTAATGGTTCATCACCTAACCACTCTAAAATCTGACAAACTATCTCTTTCTTTTTGTAATTAAATAGCCCAGAAGATCTATTAAATGCATTGAGAGCTGTAACAGCTATTCTACCTCCCAACTTGTTTTGAAAGCGATACATTGCTGGAATTACTGGTTTTTCTTCTCCATCAAAAAAATCAGTAATTATTTCTGCTGTATTTATAGGATCTAGAATAAAGAACGAACCACTTTCAGTCCCTGCAGGAGCAAAAATATTATTGTACATTAAATCACCCTTAACATTCTGAAATTCAGCAATATTGCGCAGTGCTTCATAACAAAAATTGGCCTCCTTACCAACTGAAACTTTATTTGCTCCTATCATTTCACCCCAACCCATTTTGTATAGTGAATGTGCAGCTCCTCCATCCATCAATACGCCGCCTTTTAACAGATTCTCTATCTCTTTATTATCCATCATCTCAACCATATTGCCAGATAGTAATTTAACCTTTCCATTCTTTGATTGGTAAGGAATTCCAAACCTACCTAACGCTGATATCCATGAAGCACCAGAAGTTGTTCCGGGACGTCCCGATCCTAAATAAGGATTAACAATATGAGCAAAGGGACGATGTACAACTTCGACTCCGGTTACATCACAATCATAAACTGCTATTTTGAGAGCTTTGAAACGTTTGATTTCAGAAGCAAACATTTTTACGTAACCTCTTTCTTCTAATGGGTTGTCAAGATATTGTGTTGCATAAAATAATGAATCATCATATCCATAAGAGAGTGTGGCTGTTATCAAACTTTTCAACTTTGCAGCAGACATAAAAAAGCGTGTGTGCGGATATGTATCTGATTCATGAAAGCATTCAAAATGCTCTGGTAGATGTTGTATGCTATAAAGAGCATGAAAAACATTATTAGGTAATGATTGTGAATCATCAGAACCATAGCTAGTTCCATAAAGTCTTACAGCTGGACGAGTTTTCCCAGCAAAAGCTTGAGTGACTGCTTCAGTAAAATCACCGTCAAAATCACTAGATCCCGACTGGCATAACATTATTCGAGTCTCAGGGGCAATTATATCAATTTTTTGTCTGATTAAATGTGCAAGATTTACCAATGAATCACGAGTTAATTCCGCCCAAGAACGACGTAGCCTAACACTCTCGGGATTTACTTCTCTAAATAGGGTTATTAATTCTTCTCTTGTGTAATGTTTACGTTGTCTTCTAGAAAATTCAGCTATATGTATAGGGCAGAAACAACCAAAGTGTACTTCCGGTGGTTGCCAACTTAGCTCATAATCATCTTCAAATTGCACCATGAAAGGATTACTAATTTCAACAACTCTTGCAACATTCTCGCTAAAATCTTCCATGAATTTTGGATCCATAGGACAAAGAGAAATATTAGAAACAGCACCTGAAGCATCTGTAATATATTGGAAAGGTGCACCAGATCCAGATCGTAATGAGGGAGCACACCACCATCCTACCTCAATATCATGCATCTTAAGCTGATTTTTGACATATAAAATCTTTTCTCCAATATTCTGATAAACCTGAGGTGAAGGATATCCTTTTAATCTAACATATTCCATTGGATCAGTTAGCAAAAACCTACGTAATCCAAAATGTTTCCTCATTTCAAGCATTTGAGATAACATCTCTTCTTTACGGTTCATAAAAAAATTAAATGGAATAATAGGATCAATTACAGAATCATTTATTGTTTTATCTGCTGATACTATTTTATTTATTGATTTTTCATATGCAAAAAGGTTTCTTGAATTAACATAAGTAAACCCCAAAGCAGACATTCGTATAAAATTTCTCCTTTTCATTATATTTCATTTGTTTTTATATTAAATTTAATAAAGCAAACAGTTTCTGAAAGTCTCATACAGCTAGTACCCAGGATTTTGTTTCAGGTTTAGGTTCCGATCTATTGCTGATTGAGGAATAGGTAAAAGGTAGTTTTTATCAGCATCAAATTTGACTTTACCATCTGCTGCTGGAACTATTGTATAACTCAATTTTTCATTTTTTTCTTCAATAAGCATTCCGTGAAACGTACCATTGAGTTTTTCTTCAGCAATCTTCAAACGCAATAAATCTCGCCACCTTTTATTTTCAAATGCTAATTCAACTCTCCTTTCTTGTAGAATAGCATTTCTCATATCATCCTGGGTTAAACCCTGAACCAAAGGAGGCAACTCCGATCTTGCACGTATTTTATTAATTGATTCATAAACTGATTGGTCTGGTCCTACTGCCTCATTCTGAGCTTCAGCATAACTTAAAAGAACTTCTCCATATCTAAAAAGTATAAAATCAGCACTACTTAGACCATGACCTCCTGCAACGGCATATTCAGGACTCATTCCTTTTTTCAAATAATAACCTGTTCCCGTTCTTTCATCCATGGAGCTTAAATCAATTTCATTTCCACTACCAATACCTCTTCTTGTATAAATAATATCACTATTCCATTCTGCTCCATCGAACACAATAGATTGATAGAAACGTTTCTCACGATTTACATATGGATTTTGAGGATCATACCCAGATTCAGAATTAAAAATAGATAACCCATTTGCCATAAAATACTCATCAACAACCTCCTGAGTCGGACTTATCAATCCCCATCCGGTTATAGTGCCATGAGTCATTCTGGTTCCATGTAAGCCTTCATGACTCGAGCCCAAGCCAGTACCTCCTAAATGATGCTTTGCAAAAATCGTTTCACTATTACCATTATTTTCTTCTAAAAACATAGAATTATAATCTGGGAATAATTCATATTCCTTTAAATCAATAATTTTTTTATATGTAGTTGCCGTTGATGCCCATTTATCTAATTCATTATTTATATTATAAAGTGGGCTTGCCCAAAACAATTCACAATAACCTTTCAAAGCTAAAGCCGCACCTTGAGTTACTCTACCTTCTGACGATTTTAAAGGAAGTTTACTATATATCGCTTCGCATTCATCAATAATAAATTGAAATGTTTCCTCTGCAGTATTTCGCGGTCTATATATCCCATCTCCTTGCTCCTGATAATCAAGAACATCAGTTATTATTGGCAAACCTCCATGAGCAGTGCACATCCACATATAGTAAAAAGCTCTTAAAAACCTTGCTTCCGATAAACGTTGTTCCTTCCAACCTTCATCAAAATCTCTTTCATTTACTTTCTGAATAAACAAGTTGCATTTTCTTATAGAGGTATAATATCCCCAAAAGTGTTGAACATTATCTGGATTATAAGCGGCTTGGGCATATACAATCCAACTATATTCTGTATTAACGCCCCCATTTAATGCATCATCACTCCAGTTTTCTTGAGAATCAAACTGAGAATAAGTACTGGGTAAATCTGAATAGATATTATTTAAAAATAAATCAGCAGTTGATTCGTTTGCCCAAAGTGTTTCATCGCTTACCGATGATTTAGGAATAACTTCTAAATAATCATCACAAGATGCCATAAAAAATATAGCAGTTATAGTGATTAAACCTAAAATAATTATAGATAGATTTTTCATATTTTTATTATTTTTTCATATTAAAACGTTAAACTAACACCAATAGAAAACACTTTTTGTTGAGGATAAGTATTAGCTCTATTGTATTCTATTTCAGGATCAATATTTAAAAGTTTAGTCCATGTTAAAAGATTTGTACCTGATAAATATAGAGTTGCATTAGATATACCAATACGATTAATTAAGTTTGATCTCATATTATATGATAAAGTCGCATTTTTTAATCTAAGATAGCTAACATCTTGAATCCAATGTGAAGATCGTTGCGTATTATTAGCAACAGGACTGGGTGTAATTCGTGGATGCATAGCATCTGTGTTTTCTGGTGTCCAATAATCAAAATTAGATTGATAAGCAGACATTCCATTATGGAATGCCCAAACAGCTTCTCTTTCAAAATAATAATTTACAACTCCTGATCCTTGAAAAAATAAATCTAGCGTGATATTCTTATAATTTAATCTTGGAGAAATACCATAAATTATTGCAGGTGTAGTAGGATGTCCAATTACGACTTCATCATTTGAATCAATTACACCGTCATTATTTGTATCTCTGTAACGTATATCACCTGGATAGACTTCACCCCAAGGTTGGGAAGCTATATCTGATTTAAGTTTGCCTTCAGAATCAAAATCATCAACTTGGAAATATCCAATAGATTCTAATCCAAAATGGGTTCCGAGTGGGCGTCCAGTTCTTCTTCTATTAGGATCATTATAGGTTGCATCAGTTTCAAAGACCTGCAACAATTTATTTTTTGCATAAGTAAATGTTCCAGTTATAGCAAAATTAAAATCTGTGAATATCTTATAATTTACTTCTCCTAACAACTCAATTCCTTGGTTTTGCATAACACCAGCATTTACCTGACTAAGCCCGATACCATATTCTGAAGGAGTAATTATAGTGGGAGAAACAAGCATATTAGATCTTTTTTCATGAAAGTAATCACCTTCAACTTTTATTTTCCCCCCAAACATCGCTAACTCTAAACCTAAATTTGTTTTCTTAGCTCGTTCCCAGGTAATATTCAAATTAGGTTCTGAGCCTTCTCTAGCAATAGAAACTCCACTACCTCCAAATGCATATCCAGGTCCAGAAACATTGTATAATGTCATATATTGATTTGGCCCTCCTGCCAAAGCTCCGATTTCACCATAAGAGCCTTTTAACTTTAAATTATACATCCATGACATATTGTCATTATCCTTAATGAAATTTTCTTCAGAAATTCGCCACCCGACACTAAAAGCCGGAAAAAAACCAAACCGCTTATCAGGTGCAAAATAATAATGTCCATCATAGCGACCAGTAGCTTCAATCAAATATTTTTCTTTAAAATTATAATTCAACCTGTACACCAACCCGATTTGTTTTGCTTCACTGGAACTTCCACCTGTTTGCATATCTTCATTTGATGAACTTCCCATATTAATTTCGTCAATTAACACATCGAAATTTCTTCGGTAAGCACGTAAGTTGGAAAATTGATTCTTCTTTGTTTCATACACTCCAACTGCTCCAATATGATGATCACCAATTTGTTTGTTATAATTCAATCTAAGTTGGAAAATTAACTGGTGTGATTGATGCCAAGTTTGATCTAGTGTTGGTTTTACATTACCCCAAATACCATCTGTAATAACATAAGGTGTTTTAGAGATATCAATAGATGCTCTATGAACAGGTGTTGTCCATATTTTATTATTTGTCCAGCTTGGATCGTAGGCTGCAAGTCCTGTTATTTTAAGACCAGTAATAAATGGTATTTCCTGTTCAATAGATAACTGTGTAAAAAGATTTGAATACTTGTGTTGTTCAAGCCCACTGCTAGAGAGTGCCGCAGAAGCATATGATCCAGCCATACCATTGCTAAACCACAGTGGTCCATTTTCTATATGAGCATATTTTATGAGTTCAAAAATCCTATCTGTACTCCAACTTGGTAAGTCAGAAGGCGGACGTGAAACATCTTTAATACTACCATTCATTTTTAAGGATACATTTGTTGTATTTGTAACACTAGCATCAACATTCATTGATAGATTATACTGATTAGAATTAGTAGATATATATTTTGTTTGCCATACTCCATCCTGGAACATATATCCTATACTTCCATAATATTTAATTTTGTTATCTCCTCCTGAAATTTCAATATTATGTTTTGTTAAGGGAGAATTGCTTTTTATTAATTCATCATATAAATTATTAAATGAAGGATATGCATCAGGGTCAGAGCCATCTTTAAGAATTTGAAGGATATCATCACTATATGGTTTAGGCTGCCCAGCATTAACGGCTCCAGCATTTTTAAGAATAGCATATTCGTAACTATTTATCTGATCGGGAAGTACTGTAGGGTTTTGAAAACCAACATAACCACTATATGTTAGTGTTGGCTCACTCTGAACTCCACTTTTAGTTGTTACCAAAATGACTCCATTTGCACCAGCTACTCCGTAAGGAGCAGCAGCAGCAGCATCTTTTAATACAGTAATTGATTCGATAGTATTTGGATCTAATTGCTGAAAACTTCTTGGAATACCATCAACTACCAACAAAGGGGTGCTTGATCCTGTTGTCGAAATTCCCCGAATGTTAATTCTAGCACCATCCCTTCCTGGCTCACCTGAATGTTGTTTAGCTATCACTCCCGTTAACCGCCCTCCAATACCTGCGCTTAAATCTGTCACAGGTATATTTGTCAACTCCTCTCCTTGCATAGCTGAGACTGAAGATGTTAAGGAAGTCTTCTTTTGTATACCATACCCCACAGCTACAACTTCTTCAAGTCCTATTACATCTTCACTCATCTCAACATTAACAATCGTCTGGCTCCCAACAATTATCTCCTGACTTCTCATCCCCACAAACGAAAATACAAGTGTTGCATCTTCAGGAATGTTTGCCAAAGAATAGTCACCATTAATATCAGTAACTGTTCCTTGTGTTGTACCTTTAACAACTACTGTTACACCCGGCAAAGGCTGATTATATGAATCTGTAACTTTACCGGAAACTGAACGTTGCTGCTGAATGGCAGCTATTGTGTTTTCATACATTAACTCCGGTGTTACTAATACAATAAACCGGTCTTTTACGGTATAACTTACATCGGTTCCTGCAAACAAGGTATTCAGCACAGGCTCAATTTTCTGATTTTCAGCATCAATTGATACCTCTCTGTTCACATCAATAAATTTACCACTATACATAAATCTGAACTCACTCTGGTCTTCAATTTCTGTAAGAACTTCCTTAACAGTGGAATTTGTCATGTGAAGCGTGAGCATTTTAGTTTGC
>CAZXTX010000153.1:0-7224 GCA_964643695.1 uncultured Mariniphaga sp.
ATGGCATTGCAGAACCACTGCACCGGAAAGTTGCAGACATGGCTTTTGAGTTTAAAGCAGAAAAAGGAAAAATATCATTTGCCGGTATCAGCAGGTTTTCAACAGACAACAAGGGACAATACCGAGGAAACTATCTCAACGGCTGGCCGGATGATTTTAATTCCGGCATAATTAAATTTACCGACTCACTCCCTGAACTAATAATTGAACCATTAATTTCAGTGCTTGAAAAAAGTAAACTTGCAAAGTATTATGAAGGTGATTTTGGCGTTGACACACTCATTTTCAGAGACGATGAAAATAAACTTCGTGTAAATCCCTGTATGGAAATAAACGTCAGACAAAATATGGGACTACTTTCCTTAAAACTAAAAAAACTTATTTCATCTGACAAGAAAGGCATGTTCAGAACATTTTACAATTCGAAACAGACTTTTTTTCAATTTAAAACCGAAATGGAGGAAAAGTATCCTCCGGTTTTTAAAAATTCAAAACTTAATTCCGGCTTTTTTGCACTTACGCCTGCATTTAAACAGACATCGTTTGGTGCTTATATCATAATTAATTAACAGGTTGGCACCTGCCGGAAGAAATAATAAAAGATATTGTCATCTTTTTATCGTGTTGTTTGTTATATTTGTGTAATATAATTTTAAAACAACCACAAAATGAGAATTACAACAAACACTCTTGTAGGAGAAATAGTTAAAATAAACTATAAAACTGCCGCCATATTTCAGGAAAACAAAATTGACTTTTGCTGCGGCGGAAATAAAACAGTTTCAGAAGCGTGCGACAAAGCCGGCGTTGATTCCAAAGAGTTTATCAGTCAGCTGAGAACAGCGCTTCAGGACTCCGACCCGGATGCTGAATATATCGACAGTCTCGATTTAAGCACTTTATCGGAATATATTGTAAACAGACACCATGCATATGTAAGAAAAAATATTCCGGTTTTAAAGCAGTACATTGAAAAAATTGCTGATGTTCACGGTTCAGCTCATCCCGAATTATACAAGGTAAAAGAGGAATTTGACAAAACTTCCGGCGAATTAATTATGCATATGCAAAAAGAGGAACTGCTTCTTTTTCCGTATATTAAAAAAATGGAAAAGCACAAAAAAGAAAACACAGAACTGGCAGCACCCCATTTTGGCACAGTGTCGGACCAGATTCAGAAAATGATAGATGAACATGAAGATGAAGGTGAAAGATTCTCTGTAATTTCGGAATTAACAGATAATTATACTGTTCCTTCCGATGGCTGCACAACTTATGAAATCACTTTCAGGCAATTAGCAGATTTTGAAAAAGACCTGTACCGACACATTCATCTTGAAAACAATATTCTTTTTCCGAAAGCTTTGATTTTGGAAAAGGAAATTAAGCAAACTGCATAACAGACAGTTTTTTTAACTTTAAAACAAAAAGCAATGTCAGAAAAATTTTTACCGGTAGCACCGGAATATATTGAACAGATTGAAAAAGCAATTTCAAAAAATGATACGGCTTCAGTCAATTATTTTGAAAATGAAGTTAATTTTGAGAATATCAAAGGTAAAATCATCAGAGTTGCAACAAATAAAAACAACGAGGAGTTTTTATTATTTGAAAGCGGATTTAAAATCAGGGTTGACAGAATTATTACCATAAACGGAAAACCCGGCCCGGCATATGACGAATACGACAGTTTTGCATTAGCCTGCCTGGATTGTACGGGCGGAATGAATTAACTGCCTTCTGAACTTCGGTAAAAATCAACAGACACAACACATTTTTCGGAAAGGATTTGGCCATGCATGATAAAATAAACATAAATATTCCCGAAACTGAAAAAGGCCAGGAGCGTATCATCATTGTAGGTGCGGGATTCGGAGGATTGAAACTGGCACGTAAAATTGTCAAAAACGGAAACTTTCAGGTGCTGATTATTGACCGGAACAACTATCACCAGTTTCAGCCGCTGCTGTATCAGGTGGCCACTGCCGGACTTGAACCAAGCAGTATCAGTTTTCCCATCAGAAAAATTTTTAAAGGAAAAAACAATGTGTTTATCCGTATTGCAAACATTGAAAAGGTAAAACCGGAAAAACAAACAATCATTACAAGCGAGGGAAGTTTCACCTATGACAAACTGGTTATTGCAACGGGCACTACCACAAACTTTTTTGGAAACGACATTATTAAAAGAAACAGTATAGGCCTGAAAAGTATTTCGGAAGCGTTGTCTGTAAGAAACCAGCTTCTGAAAAACTATGAAAAGGCTCTTGTTTCGGATGATGAAGTTTTTCGTGAGGCAGCAATGAATATTGCCATTGTGGGAGGCGGGCCGACAGGTGTGGAACTTGCCGGTGCAATTGCCGAGCTTCGCAACAATATTCTGCCAAAAGAGTATCATGCACTCGATTTCTCAAATATGAACATCTTTTTAATTGAGGCTGCAGATCGTCTGTTGGGTGCCATGTCCGGCTCCTCATCGGAAAAAGCATACAATTACCTGACAAAGCTGGGAGTAAAAATTCTTCTTAATACACGTGTAGAATCATGTGAAGGAACCAGAGTAATTACAAGCACAGGTGAAATTATCAGCTCAAACATAGTATGGGCTGCCGGTATGAAAGGTTCTGTAGTCAACGGATTTCCCGATGAAATTATTTCACCGTCAGGAAGAATTCTCGTAGATGAGTTTAACCATGTAAAAGGGTTTGAAAACATATACGCAATAGGTGATATCGCTTTAATGAAAACAGAAAAATATCCGAAGGGGCATCCGCAGGTTGCACCGGTTGCAATTCAGCAGGCAGAAAACCTTGCAAAAAACATTGCCGAAAAAAAATCGGGTAAAAAACTTCATCCTTTCCGCTATACCGACAAAGGCACCATGGCCACCGTAGGACGAAACCTTGCAGTTGTGGAGCTGCCTTTTATAAAATTCGGAGGTTTTGCTGCATGGATAACGTGGATGTTTGTTCACCTGATGAGCATTTTGGGAATGAAAAACCGGTTTTTTATTTTTGTTAACTGGCTTACCAACTACTTTACATACGACCTTTCTCTGCGGCTGATAATAAATGCCAAAGAGCCTGTTAAGACACCTGAATTAAGTGAAGTAATATAACTCGGTCTTAAATACTTTTTTCGTAAAACATAAAGATTTGCCAAATTCAGGTAAAATGTTCAAAAACTACTGCAAGCAGCGTTTTTCGGTGCTTTCCATAAAGCTGAAAACATCTTTTTTATAAAAGGGAGTAATTGCCCCCACAAGTGTGGCATTGAGCGCACCGGCAGCATTTCCGAAACAAATTGCATCCTGAATTGATTTGCCATTGAGGTAGTAATGTAAAAATCCGGCAGAAAAAGCCATTCCTGAACCTATGTTATCTTCAATTTCAATGTTGTACCCCGAATCATAAAAAGAACCTTTATCCTTATGAAAAGCATAAACTCCCTTTGTGCCACAGGTAATTAAAATAATTTCAATATTGAACTTTTTTGCAAGCTGCATGCAAAACTCTTCCGAACTTTTCCCGTTCAAGGCAAGCTTATCTGCCAAAAAACCAACTTCCTTCTCTTTAATTCTGACAATATGGGCAGGATACAACAGGCTTTCAACTACCTGTGTATTAAAAAAATGCTGGAAAAGTTTTAAATCAAAAAACTTAACTGATGCTGGCGATTCATTTATTAACTCGCGAAGTGTATTTTTTGAAATACCAAAACGCTGCGGCAGCAAACCAAAAAAAAGACAATCGGCATCGCGCACAAGTTTCAAGGCTTCGGTAGAAAACTCAATATGATCAAAAGCAACATCGGGAGTAACATTAAAAACAGATTCGTTTTTTTCGTTAAATGAAATATTTACAGTACCGGTGGGAAATTCACAATCTACCTGCACATTTTCAGTGGAAATACCAATAGCATCAAGTTTTTCCAATGCAATTCCACCAAGCTGATCAGACCCCACACGTGATAAAAGATGGCCCTCCTCACCAAACAGATTACATCTGAAAACCAGATTTAAAGGTGTTCCCCCAAGAATCTTTTCGTGGGGCAAAATATCCCAGACAACTTCACCGAATGCTACTATCTTCTTTTTCATGCGATTATATGATTTTTTGTAAATAAAACCATATATGAATATTCATTATCATCTGCTTCTGCCGTACTTATATTAATTTCAACAGCCCATTTTTAAAAACACAAAAGTAACCATAAATCAATAAGCCGTCAAATTATTAAATCAGAGAAATAAAAAAAATCAGGTATGCAGTATTATCTGGAAATAGTGATTTACAAAACAAATATTATAAATTTGACGTTTTCTTTAAAAATAAAATCTTGAACTTTTTAGCACATCTATATTTATCGGGCGAAAATGAAAAAATAATTACAGGAAATTTTATAGGTGATTATGTAAAAGGGAAAAATTACCTGAAATATCCTGAAGAAATCAGTAAAGGAATTATGCTTCACCGGAAAATTGACACATTCACCGATGAACATTTTCTGTTCAGAGAGGTAAAAAAGCTGTTCAGAGAAGAATTCGGCCTCTATTCGGGAGTAATAACCGATTTAATTTTCGACCATATTCTTGCTTTAAACTGGGGGAATTACCATCCTGAAACACTCAGAAAATTTGCACAAAAATCTCACTCAGTTTTACTGAAAAACATATTTTACATTCCGAAGCGTGTCAAAACTTTTCTTCCGTTTATGATAAAAGACCGCCGGCTTGAATCCTATGCCGATGCAGAAGGTATAAGGCAGTCGCTTGAAATAATGAGCCGTCACACTTCCCTGCCGCCAAAGGCAGACCAGGCAATTAAAATTTTAAATGCAAACTTCAACACCATAGAACTTCATTTTACAAATTTTATGAGTGAGGTTATTGATTATACCGAAGCAAAATGCGGAATTACAATTACTAAATCTCAATTTTTTGAAAGATAATCCAGCCGTCCGGCATCAAGTCTCAGAAAAATAAACAACAGAATTGTAAAAGCCCACAATGAAGAGCCTCCGTAACTGAAAAAAGGCAGGGGAATTCCAATAACGGGCATAAGTCCTATGGTCATTCCAATATTTACCATAAAATGAAAAAACAGAATAGAGGCAACTGAATAGCCGTAAATCCTTGAAAAAGACGAACGCTGTCTGTTAGAAAGCAAAACAAGCCTGATTAGTAAAGTCATAAAAAGCAAAACTACAACCGATGTTCCGACAAACCCCCACTCTTCACCAACCGTACAAAAAATAAAATCGGTACTTTGCTCAGGAACAAAATTAAATTTGGTCTGTGTTCCGTTTAAAAATCCTTTGCCATGCAATCCGCCTGATCCAATTGCAATTTTGCTCTGGTTTACGTTATAACCTATTCCCAAAGGGTCAGACTCTATCCCCAGCAACTCATTTATACGAGCCTGCTGATATGGCTCCAGAATATTTTCAAAAGCAAAATCAACTGTAACTGCAAATAATAAAGAAGCTATAAAAACCAGCGAAACCAATATGTAACTTTTCAATTTATGCCGAAAACTGTAAACAGAAGCTGCAATACCAGCAACTAATAAGGAAACACTGATTAGCTGAGTATTGTCAGACAGCAAGCCGGACATCAAATTAATTAAAACAACCGTGGCAAATGATACCGCAAAAATTAAAACTATCCTGAAAAAATGTTTCATTCCGGCATTCATAAAAATAAAAACCACCAAAGTTATTCCGGCTAAAATAAGGTACAGCATAATGTCAGGAATGACAAGTGAAAATACAAACAACAGAGCTGCAAGCATTGCAAAAAACAGAACCACTCCCGAAAGTCCTTCACGGTACAGCACCAGTGCAAATGCGAAATAAACAAGTGCCGATCCGGTGTCATTCTGTAACAGTATAAGTGCTGCCGGAATAAAAACAATTGCTCCGATTATTGCAAGAGATTTTAACCGCTGAAGTTTAAAACCATAAGTACTCATAAACCGTGAAAGCGCAAGAGCTGTTGCAAACTTTCCGAATTCGGCAGGCTGAATTGCAAAACTGCCAATCATTATCCACGATTTCGAGTTGTTCACTTCTGTACCAATGAACAATACCAGCAGAAGCAGTAAAATAACAGCCCCGTAAAAAAAGTAGGCAAAAGTTACATAAAAGTTGGTTTCAAGCAGTAACAACAAAAAAGCGAGAAGTAATGCCGCACCTATCCACATAAGCTGCTTGCCATAACGTTGCGAAACATCAAAAATACTCTGATGTTCAACATCATAAACGGCAGCATATATATTAATCCAGCCTAAAAAAACCATGGCAAGATATATTGCCACAGTCAGCCAGTCAATATTTGCCCATGTATTATTTCTTTTCGGCATATCTGTTCATTCAGTTTCTCCCAGTTAAATTCATTCCTAAAATACGCGTTTCCACCCATTCACGGCTTTCAGCAATTTCGCGGTTCAGATATTTCTCAACAATAAGACTTGCTATCGGTGCGGCATATGTAGCACCAAATCCGCTGTTTTCAACATAAACCGAAATGGCTATTTTTGGATTTTCCCTTGGTGCAAACGACATAAATGCCGAATGATCCTTACCATGCGGATTTTGTATAGTTCCGGTTTTACCGCACATTGTAATATCCGGGATTCTCATATAAACCGATGCGCTTGTATTTTCCACAACCATTTGCATTCCGTCAATTATAGGTTCAAAATGTTCAGGTGAAATTTTTGTATCAGTTCTGGTTTTATATTCCCGTTTAATTGTACCGTTTTCAATTTCTTTAGCAGCATGCGGAACAAAATAGTGTCCGCGGTTAGCCATAATTGCCGCAAAATTTGCAAGCTGCAGGGGAGTAATTCCCAGTTCACCCTGTCCTATTGAAAGAGAACGTACCGTCATGGCTGTCCATCTGCCTGCCCCGTAATAACGGTTATAATATGCTTCCGAAGGAACATTTCCCTTACCTTCATGAATAAGATCGCTGCCAAGCCTGTTCCCGAAGCCCATATCCTCAACATAATCTTTCCACAAATTAAATCCCTCGGCAGAAGTTTTTTTACTGTTAATAATGGTGCGGAACGTATTCCACAGAAAAGAATTGCACGATTCACGTATTGCATCAACCACACCCAGCGGCGATATATGTGAATGAGTGCAGCGTATGGGTGCCGAAGCAGTGCCGCTGCAGGAAAATCGGGTTTGCAGGGTTATGGTTTTTTCCTGCATTGCAAT
>CAZXTX010000154.1:0-7128 GCA_964643695.1 uncultured Mariniphaga sp.
CCCATTCCGGCAACAAATACCGTGTCGGCTGATATCAAATATAAATTCTCATTTTCATTTTCAAAGTATAATTCGGAATCCGGCCGGTTAAACCCGAAAGTTTTACCGTTAATAGTTTCATGTCCGCCTTTTTTCAGATTGAAATCAATTCTCTGCATTTCGGAACCGACAGCCAGAAGAGAAATTACCGGCTCACCATTTGGGTCGGGCACCAAAGTTTCTGCTGCAGTAGGAACATATTGCAGATTTTTAACATGAATGGTTTTGCCGTTAAGGTGAATCTCCTTTGAGAATTTATTTGCAGTATATGCTGAAAATCTCACTTTATATTCCTCGTTAATAACAGAGTTCCCATCAGATGCGGTAATATTAACGAATGTCTCATCAGAAACTATGAAGTTTGTCGATTCACCCTCGCGGATATGCATTGAACCTTCAAAACCGAAGTAGCGTGTAATTCCCGCGCCAATGATTATTACAACAAAAGCTATGTGGAACAGAAATCCCGGCCATCTTTTACGTGTGAAAAGTTTATTTACGAAAATGCTTCCTGTCAGATTAATACTGATTATCACAAGCAAAATTTCGAACCACCGTGAGTTGTATATCAGAATTTTTGCAGTTGCGGTTCCGTAATCATTTTCTAAGAAGGTGGCATAGGCAATGGCCATTGCAAATACTGTAATCAGTATTCCCGTGAAAAGCATTGAAAAAAGAAACGAAAAAAACTTTTTCATAATCCGGTTTTCAAAATATGATTTTTATAAAAGTGTTTAAAAATAGGGTAAAATTTAATAAAACCGGACAGGTAATCTTTTTTAAACCGTTTGCTGATCTGAACTTTTATGCTCTTTTTAAATTCTTTCGGGCAATATTAAACGTGATGCCAGCCGGTTATAATACTTTTGAAATCATCGACTATTGATTTTCCGAGCGTAATGGCATAAATATGAATAATCAGAAATATAAAAACCAGAAAGCCGGCAATGCTGTGCAAAACAGCTGTGAGCATAATTCCGCTGACACCGAAAAACTTTTCAAATATTATTTCGGGATAGAGTAGCGCCACTCCGGTAACAATTAAAACTGGCAGAAAGATATAAACAATCACTATGTACGAGTTTTTCTGCAAAGGATTGAATTTTCTTTTTTTCTTAACAGGGAAAGGCGTTTTTTCTCCTTTGAAAAATCCAATAATATAAAATGTCAGCTGAATTCTCATTCTCCTGTAAACTCCCCTCACCTTAAGCCGGTAATGCCTGCCGTTCTTTGAAAAGATGTTTCCGATAAAGACAATAATAAAATTGGCTGAAACAATTATTCCTGCAATATTATGACTTATTATTGCACTTTTGAAATTTAAGAATATACCGCCGGTTGCCGAATAGTGTAGTGTTATTCCGGAATAAATCAGGACAACAATGCCGATTGCATTAATATTATGCCATATCCTGAGCCATAATGGGTATAAATATAGTTTTTTTCTGTTTTCCATAGTTTATTTCTTTAAAATCCTGAAAATTATATGAATTATAATTCCCAACAGTGTTGCAAAGAATATCACTGCAAATGAAATGTTGATGAATGGTATCTGTGAGGCACCGATAAGGTAGTATTCAGACGAGAATTTATCATCGGAACCACTTACGGCCAGAAGGCTTAAAACTGATTTCCGGGATTCTTCCCCTGAGTCTGCCCGGGTTTTAAGGTTATGGTATTTATATAATGAAGCCTTCATTATCGAGTTTGCAGAATGACATTCGGTACAGTTTCTTCTTGCATGTTCTTTTCCGATAATATTGTGTGAAACCATCAGGGTATCCTGAACTTCTGTATGACATTCAATACACCTTACCCTGTTAAAATGCAACTGCTGGTTGGGCAGCCAGCTGTGAACATCTATAAGTTTCGGATTTTCGTTGTCGGAAACCAGCTGATATCTGGCCATATTGTCGTGACACGACATGCACATGTCGTTACTGTAACTTACAATTTCACGTAGGCTGGTCCCGGTTCTTGCAATTGCCCTGTAATAGTGCTGGCTATGACATTTAGCACATGAAAACTGTTCGCCATGAGCTTCATAATGAACACTTTTATGAAATTCCTTTTCAATCCTTTCAAATTGCCAGCCTTTAAAATTCGGATCATCACCATGGCAGTCTATACAGGTCATCATCGGCTCCAGTTTCAGTTCGCCATTATGAGGATAGGTTTCATAGTCCATTGAATGACAGTCAATACAGCTGAACGAATGATGAACCCCCGCAGCCAGTTTTACTGTATCAAGTATATAAAACGGGTTCATCAGCCTTTTTTCATCCATATCAGTCCATTCGTTAAAAATGGAAAACGTGTGTGAAGTATGACACCTCAGGCATTTCTGATTTTCTTCAGGAATAGTTTGCCCTGTAATATTCGGCTTTCCTGCTAATACCGTGAGATAAAGAAAAAGAAAACAGATTATTGAATTTCTCATGGCATTGAAAGTTAAGTTACAGCTCACGCGAAATTACGGGAGCTGTAACTGATTAAAACTCTTATTTTAGTGTTCTGATAAAATTAATAACTGCCCAGCGGTCTTCTTCATCCGGAATCTTTTTCTCAAAATTGGGCATTTCATCCCGTCCTATAATTGACTGATAAAAAATCACACCGTCAGTCTGTGCCTGAAATTTAGCATCATTAAACGGAATCATTTCCGCATTCATACTGGCTGCTTTCGGGCCATCACCCAACCCCAGGTTTCCGTGACACGACTTGCAGTGTTTTGAATAGAGCATCTTTCCAACTTTCTCAAGTGATTTGTCACCTGCATAAGGATTCTTCATCTCCTTGTATTTAGCCGGAATCTCCCACTCTTTAGATGAAAAAGATGAATTGTTGGAAATAAAAGCTGTCAACAACAAACCTGCTGCAAGAATTGCCACAGGATATGTTAAGAATTTAATTTTACTTTTTTTCATGATAATCGTTTTTATTGTTAAACATTAAAAATTCCAAAGTCTTGTAATTGTAAATCCGAATGCCATATTATCGAGACTGATTTTTCTGTCGTTCCACATCATAATATCCTGCGGGATGACTCCTCCGGCATTTCCCATATATATCTGAAAGGCATGAGTGCTTGTCGCTATTTCAATCCCGAATGACAAAACCGGATTGTGGTGCTCCGGCACATTCAGCTGTTCAGAAATTTTCTGAATCTTTAACGGCACGTCATAACTGAATATAACCGATGATTGTGGTGAGAAATTGACTCTCCCGTTAAAGTGAACACCGATTTTATCATGATCATATTTCGGATCAACCATATTGTAATGTGTAAAGCTGGCACCTGTCTGAAGCGAAAGCCACTCGCTGAACTTCCGGCCTATAATCAGTTGTGAAAAATAGGAAAGCCTGTCGGCAAAATTTATGTCAAATTCTTCTTTACCCTCTCCCGAATGCCACACTTTCCGGGCACCGAAGCTGTTTATGTTTCTTCCGTCAACTGCAAGCACGCCGTAAAGAGCTACAGCCACGGGAATAGTGTTGGCCCGGGTTTGTTCAAGAATTGTCCACTTCAGATTCAGGTCGGTGTACATTTTTTCCTTACTGAGGCCTATGCCTGTCTGTAAATTGGTAAATGGCACATAGTTAAGTGCCAGTCTGATATTTGCTGCAGGTGCATAAATACCGAAAAAGTCTGATTTCCCGTTCTGCACCGTTCCGAATTTATGCTGAATTGCAAATTCAAGTGTGCCTTTCACAGGAATAAGCGTTGTCTGATTATCTATCAGGTATCCACTGGCAAAAGGCGATCTGACCGGTTTGTCCTTAACCTTTACAGGTTCATCCTCGTCCTGTGCAAATACTGCAGTAAGCGGAATAACCGCAAGCAATATGAATAATATGTAATTTTTCATTTTCTCCATTTTTGCGGTTAATTGTTTTTAGCACCCTGCTGAATCCAGGCAAGCACTTTGGCTGCCTGTACCGGTGTAAGTTTCTTGTAATGACTGCCGTCAGGATGCGGAATTGCATAAATCCTGCTCTCTTCCGGTGCATCTTTATTTATGTATCGGCTGGTATTAATCGAATTGTAAGCATTTTCAGCCCTCAGGTCGGGCGAGAGGCTTCCGTTATGACATGCAGTGCAATTATTGCCTGAAGTAAATATTGGTAATATCTCAGCAGAAAAACTGATTGCCTGTTCCGGGTCGTTAGGGTCTATTTCAGGCACCTCTTCCGGAACAATCCAGTCATATTTACATCCGGCTACAGCCAGAGCAATCATGATAACCGTTACTGCCGTTCTTATAAATATCTTCATTTTCTTGTTTTTCATAATCAAGTTTTTAACCCTGATCCGGTTTCTGCCGGAAAAAATCAGGGCTGATATTCATTAAGTACCTCAAGTGTATTTACAAGCACTGCATTGATATAGCGCGGATTATGAACCCCGAGGCTCCGGTCTTCAGATATTCCCATCCAGTTAAAACATGCACGTGCCAGCACCATAGAGTGTGTCCCCGGAACAGGGCTGTAACCATTTTCTTCATTTCCGCCCAGCACCCCGAATTCAACCAGCTTGTCCCTTAACTGATCCAGCTTTACGGCCACGTCAGTCTGTCTGCCCTTATAATTGTAATCAGCAGTTTCATGACAGGTATTGCAGGCATTCAGACCCGGAATCCATGAATGTCCGCCGCCGCCATTTCCAAATTCTCCCATGTGGCAGCCTGTGCAGGAAGCTCTGTCGTTCAGATGATAGGATTTATGAGCTTCGGGGTAACTTGCCGAACCGCTGAATTCCGCCAGACCGACTCCTGAAACTATGTTTGCCTGCGGTCCGTGATGCGGCCCGAAATAGGCTGAGACAGAAAAAGTGTCATCACCGGGTTTTGCAGCCAATGGCTCTGGTTCCCTTGCCTGATGACAGCCAGCGCATAAATTACTGTTACCTTTCATGTCAAGTGTAACCGAATTGTCGGCAACCGATTTTACAGGACTGTTGAGGCGCAGGGCATAATCAACGGCTTCGAAGGTTTCGTGCAGTCCGTGGCAGGTATTACACTTCCAGGCAGTAGGATTGGTTATGTCGCCTGTCACTTCGCCCAGTTCGGCATATTGAACAAACTGTTCATGCGAATGACAGGGTGAGCATGATTTGCGGCTTCCTGCATAATCCACCGCAATGGCACCGGCCGAATGTGCCGACATTGCAAACTGCCCCTGAATGATTTTCATATTCCCGCTGTTATGACAGGCAAGACATGAAGCATTACTGTCCTTTCCGTCAATGCCGTCGGCACCATCCTTGCCGTCTGCTCCGGCGTGCCCCATAGGGCCTTCCTTAACACAAGATGCCAGAAAGAATAACAAAAAGAGAGATATGTAAACAATTTTAAAAGAAAATAAATATTTCATAACCTGAGTTGTTTAGTTGTTTCTATAATAAAACATTTTCACTCAGTAAAAATATGAACTATAGGCATCGAGGCTTCAGCTGCGAAAGTAATATATGAGTTGATTGAAATTGATATATGTCAATCAGCCGTTTCTGCTGACTTCCATAAGTCCGCTCTCATCAAGGATTTCAATGGTGTTTCTGTCAGTTCTGATAAGTTCTGACGTTTTAAACTGCTGAAGTATCCTCACAAGGCTTTCTTTTGTCATATTTGACATATCGGCCAGTTCCTGCCTCGATAAAGGAAGTGTAAACGGATTTTTGCGAAAAATGTCATTTTTCAGATATAACAGTGTGTCGGCAACCCTTCCCGGCATATATTTCTGGGTCAGAACAACCAGTTTATTAAGCAGTTTACTGTTTTGCCTGGTATGATGCCGGAGCAATTCAACCGCAAAACGGTTGTTTTCATTAAACAGGTGTGTGAGTTTGGATGCATTTATCAAACAGCATGTTACAGGCGTAACAGCCGAAATTGTATATTCCTGGATATTACCGTTAAAAAAATCGCCGGCCGTAATAAAATTATTATTGCTGATAAGGCCCACAATTATTGCTTTGTCATTCACTCCCTCAACAAAAACCTTTGCCAGTCCGGAACGGATGCATAATACATATATGGAACTTGTGTTTTGCTTGATTATGGTCTCACCGGGCTTATAATGAATCTGAAGTTTGTCTTCAACCAGAAAATCGAGCTCACTGATTTCAAGAGATTGCAGAATATTTGTCTCCCCGCTTCTGAAACAATTCTTACAGCAGCAGTTCAGTGTTTTCACACAACCGTCATATTTTTTTTCACAGTTGGCACAACTTAAATTATCTGTATCTGTCCTGTAATTTTCAGCCATAAAAACTCTGAACGCAAAAGGTTTCTTAAAATAAACTGCTCATTAACAGAAATGTTTCTATAAAGTAAAATAAAAAAAACGAAAAAGTATAATATTAAGCTCTTCAAAAGTCAAAAAAAAAGAAAAAAGGGTATTATTTTCCTGTTTGTGTGTGATTTTTAGAAATTACAGTTAATTTATCATAGATAATAATCATAAAAATTTTCATTCTCAGACTATAATTAATTAAGGAAACAATTTTCCTGGATTTCAATTGAACCATTTTGCCAAAAGAAATTGAGTTCAATGTAAGAAATACAGGAAATTATTTTCATAAAGACAAAACCTTCAAAGGACTTGCTACAAAAGTTTAATGCTCTATTGGTTTTATGGATTTAAATTCCATATTGTTATTAAAGGTATAGTATGCCTGCCTTCCCGTTTAACAACAGACAAGCAGGAAGGGAATCCGCATAATTTTAATCATACTCTTGGGTGCAAATGTTTTACATGCTCGTTTCATAAAGAGATTTTATCTGGCTCAAACAGATTTATTCCAATTAGAATGATTAATTGCGGAGCAACGGAAACAGGCTGATTGAACATGTCAGGTTATTTTTCGCAATGAAAGGTTTTTCTATGAAAAAGTTTGATGTTGTGAAGAACATTGAACAATATTTTTCGTTCATTTGACATTATTACAATTGTTTCCTGCGGTAGAAGTTTTATCGTATTTTTGACAAAATTTAAAATCATGTTACCAGAAATTATAAAAACACCGGCAAAACAAGCTGATATTTCAACTGCCTTAATTATAGACAATATTGAAGATTTGTATCCGGTTTA
>CAZXTX010000155.1:0-7120 GCA_964643695.1 uncultured Mariniphaga sp.
TAATATCAATTCAACTTTATCAGAAAGTATATCTGATTGATAATGCAAACTCATCAATCCACAAACCTGAATAACCAATCAGGTTAAAGGCGGGTTTCCAGTCTAAACTGATACTGAAAGGTATAGGTCCGATGTTGTATTCAAGGCCAATAATTCCGTCAACTCCGATTACAGTGTGTGTGCCATCTTCAAACCATGGGTGATTTTTTCTGCCTGACCAGAAGCCTATATGGCCACCGGCACCATAATACCAGTGCAAACGTGGGGTGTCAAAAGCGGGAGCATGGAGCTCATATAAACCTGTAATGTTAAAACCATTCCAGCGTGATGACAAAATTCCTTCCACGGCACTTTTATCACCTAAAAAATGCTTGACGGTCAGGCCGCTTGACAGACCACCCCGAATTCCGATTCCGGTGTTGTAATCATAAGCATTTGCTGCAATTGTTACAGCAAAAAAAAGTGTTAATGCAATAATTAATTTTCTCATTTCTAAAAATATTAAAATTTATGTAAATACTTAATTATTAATGTTCAACAAATTGTTTTTTAATTCTTTATTATAAGTGTTGCAGGAATAACGATTTTGAATAAATTTTTACTGGTTAAAAACAAAAGAAATAATATTTGCCCCCATTCTCAATGCCTTTTCACGAAGTTCCGGCGGATTGTTGTGAACTGCCACATCTTCCCAGCCGTCACTGATATCCGATTCATAAGTGTAAAGGCAAACCATACGGTCTTCGAGGTAAATTGCAAAGGCCTGAGGTGGTTTGTTGTCGTGTTCATGTATTTTTGGCAATCCTTCGTTAAAGGTATATTTCTGATGAAAAACCGGATGTGAAGGCGGCAGTTCAATAAGATCATTATTCGGAAAGACTTTTTTTATTTCCCTTCTAAAATATTCATCAAGTCCGTAATTGTCGTCAACATGCAGGAAACCTCCACCCTCGAGGTAAGTACGAAGGTTGTTTGCATCATTTTCGGAAAGAACTATATTGCCGTGGCCTGTAAGATGTACAAATGGATAGTTAAACAAGTCGGAACTGCCGACTTCTACAGTTGATGGTTCAGGATGAATATTGGTGTTTATATGTTTGTTGCAAAAATCGATAAGATTGGGCAGGGCAGTGGGATCGGCGTACCAGTCGCCGCCGCCGCCATACTTCACCAGTCCTATTTTTACAGGCTGAGCCTGAGTACTGTTTACGGCTGTAAAAATTATAAATATGAGAAATAGTTTTCGCATAGTTTTAAAATTTTCGAAAATTACAAATACCTGATGAATTTGAAAATTTTTGCACTTGTGTAAGGGTTATTCATTTGCTAAATTAACAATGTGGCAAGCTGCAACACCGGCTGTTTCGGTTCGCAGCCTCGATTTTCCAAGAGAAATTTCCATAAAACCGGCTTCTTTGGCTGAATTTACTTCTGAAATGCTGAAATCTCCTTCGGGCCCAATCAGAATTATCACATCATTTCCTTTGATTACCTTATTTTTAAGATGCGGTAAAACGGAATCATAACAATGTGCAATGAATTTCTGTTCTGACCTGTTCTGTAAAATGAATTCATTAAAATTAGTCATCGGATTTAATTTTGGCAAATATGCCTTAACTGACTGTTTCATTGCTGAGACAAGAATTTTTTCAAGTCTTTCGGGTTTAATGATTTTACGCTCACTGTGCTCACATAACAACGGGGTTATTTCATCAATACCAATTTCGGTTGCCTTTTCAAGAAACCATTCAAATCTGTCGCTATTTTTTGTGGGGGCAACAGCCATATGCAGAGAAAACGGACGTTTCCCGTATTCTTTATGAATATTGATTGTTGAAAGTTTACACTTTTTAGGATTTGGTTCTGCAATTTCTGCTGTGTACAAGCCACCGGCACCGTCTGCAATCTGCACTTTATCACCCTGATTAAGCCTTAAAACCCTGATTGCATGTTTTGATTCGGTTTCGTTCATTAATATTTCATTTCCGTATATACCGGGAATATAAAAGATATGCATACAATTAATTTTTAGAACTTTAGAGCGGTATGCAAAATCAGAATAGTAACCGCATCAATTATCTTTCAGTTATATATTAACCTGCATATTAAGAAAATATTGTTTAATGCTGGTGAAATCCTTCAGATACAAATTTCAGCACTTCCGGCAGAGATTCACGCCAGTATGTCCAGTTGTGCGCCCCGTTGCGTACCCTGTATTCATGTGGTATATTCCTTTTTCTGAGTGTGATGTGTACCAGTGCATTTCCCTCAAACAGAAAGTCATCGTCACCGCAGTCGATATACCACCTTACCGCTTTTAAGTCAGCTTCCGGCATTTGTTTTACCATTTCGGTTACGCTGTACTTTTCATACCATGTATCCATTTCTTCCTGTGATGATTCAGAGATTCCCCTTCTTTGCAGATTGCTTTTGACTTCCTCTTTTGAAAGCGGTCCGGTTGATGCACTAAGCGGGCAGGCCGCTGAAAACATATCCGGACGATGCAGGGCAAAATAGAAAGATCCGCCGCCGCCCATTGACAATCCTGCAACAGCTCTGTAACGCTTATCGCTTCTAATCCGGTATTCATTTTCAATAAACGGAATAAACTCTTCAAAAAAGAAATCTTCATAACGCCATTTGCCGGTTATATCGTTGGTATATCCGCGCTGACCGGTGTTTGCATCGGGCATAACTATAATCATTGCAGTTGCCGAACCGTTACTGATGGCTTTGTCTGCAATATGAAGAACCTCGCCAAACTGAATCCATCCGCTCTGGTCATCGCCGGCACCGTGCAACAGGTAGAGCACGGGATAGCTGCGTTGAGATGTTTCGTAGTCAGGTGGTAAATAAACTGCATATTTGCGCTCCATTCCCAGAATATTGCTGTTCATTGATAAGTTGTCGAAAACTTTTCCGGTTTGGGCTGTTCCGCTTAAAGCGATAAAAACCGCTAAAATAATTATGATTGGAAATCTGTTCATTTTTTGAATTTTAGTTATAAAAACGAGAAGCAAAAAGTTCTTTAAATTTAGATAAAAACCGTAAACAAAAAAAGCCCTGCAATCAGCAGAGCTTTAAATGTTTATAGATAAGAATATTTATAATTCTTTTTTGGCAAGATAAAAGTCAACCATTTCCAGTCCGCTTTTTTCGCGTTCTTCCATAGCTTCAATTGTTACAGGCGGTGGTACAATTACCTTGTCACCCGGCTGCCAGTCAAGAGGTAGTGCAACCCGGTGCTCGTCTGCTGTCTGGAGAGCTTTCAGTACCCTGATAATTTCATTCATGTTTCTTCCGACATTGAGTGGATAATACATAATTGTTCTTATTTTTCCTTTCGGATCAATAAAGAATACCGCACGAACGGCAGCAGTTTCACTTTCATTGGGCTGAAGCATGCCGTACAGTTTAGAAACTTTCATGTCAATATCTGCAATAATCGGGAAGTCATATAATACTCCTAAATTTTTCTTGACATTATTTACCCAGGCAACGTGTGAGTGAATACTGTCGATACTTAATCCCATAAGTTTTGTGTTCAGAGCCCTGAACTCGTCATGACGAACTGCAAAACCGGTCATTTCTGTTGTACAAACCGGAGTAAAATCGGCAGGATGTGAAAATAAAATCACCCAGCTTCCTTTGTTAAATTCTGAAAATGTTATCGGGCCATAAGTTGTGTTGTGTGTAAAATCAGGTGCCTGATCGCCAATTTTTGGCATTGAAGTTACTTTTCCTTCTTCCATGATTAAATAAAATTTATTTGTTAATGATTAATAATTTGTTTACTAATATAAGCATTTTATATGAGAATATGTTCAAATAAACTGTTAGTTGTTTATAATTTAAACGTATCTTTTAAGTAAATGTTCATTTTTTGATTTTATTTCGTTTTGGCCACAATGCTGAGAAATAAATTAATATTAAAGACAGCAGTACAACCATTCCGCTGAGAATAAGTTTGTCTTTTTTGTCCATCAGAAAAACAGAGAAAGTGCTTATTTGCTCCCAGTAAGTGGTTGTTAATAAAACCATAAAATTGTTTAACGAGTGTCCGGCAATGGCGAGTAAAATATTTTTTGTACGGAACATTATCCACCCTAATAACAGTCCGAGTACCAAAGTTGCAGGTATTTGCCACGGATTTAAATGAAAAAGCGAAAATAAAACTGCCGAAACTATAATTGCCGTATGTGGTTTATAATTTTTGAGTAATCCGTATAAAATCAACCCTCTGAAAATCAGCTCTTCTATAACCGGTGCAACTATTGCAACTTTCATAAAAGCTCCCCACCATCCGTAATCACTTTCAAGAACATTGCTGAAAAGTTCCCAAAACCACGGTGGGGCAGGTATCAATCTGTTAACTGCTAAATTAACTTCATCAAGCAATATGTGTGCTCCGGCAAAAAAGGTAATTGTAAAAAGGATTATCAGCGGATTAAAAAGCTTCAAGGGAAAAACATCAGTAATGGCTGATTTTGTTTTTTTAAATCCGTAAATGATAATAAACAAGGTGGAGCCGGTATTTAAAAGAATTTTTTTTACAGGATTGTACAGGTATTCCGTATCCTTGTAGAAATCAATCATTGCAAGCGGAAAATCAACTGCTGCCTGAATGAAGAGATAGAGAATAAGCAGGTGAACCGCCTGTAATATTGTAGGATAATATGTTTGTCTGTAATGCTGCATACTACAAAAATACATTACAAAATAAACATTTTTTTGTTTATTAAATAATCAGCGGACGCGTGAAAGAGCTGCAGTTTTAAATGAAAAATACCTTTGCGAAAGATAACTGAAGGCAACAACAATTAGCGTGGTTAATGTTTTTGACAATATTGCATCCAGACCGGCATATTCAACGAAAAATTTAAGCAGTATATAATTTAATAAAATTGCACCCAAAACTGTCATTCCGTATCTTATCAGCTGAGTTTTTCCTTTAAGCTCCGAAGCGGTGAAGGTTACATATTTGGCTAATATAAATCCTGTAAGAAATGTAATCGGAAAAACCAGTAAAAAGGCTGCAATGTGAGGGCTTATGGCTATAAATTTTAAATCAAGTATGTTTTGTTTTAGAACATAATTGTAAAAAATGAAATATAGAAATATGTCAAAAATTGTATTTGCACCTCCGGTGGCACCATATCTGAAAACCTCCTGAGGTATAAACCTCAGAAAAGGAAAATAAAAAAAGTCAACAATCCTAATAATCAGTAACCTGCATTCATGTAGAAATTGCCTCATAAGTTTGATGAATTTTTGTATGACAAATTAACTGTTTTTTAAATAGAATAGCAAAAATTAAAATTCAGGCGGCTTACGTAAAATCTTTTTCTGAGACAAGATTTTTTTGTTTTGCAAACGTTTCAGGCGGGATGCGGCTGTAGGCTGTGTTTTTTTTCTTTTAGGCTGAATAATTAATGCTTTTTCAATAAGTTCAAAAAAGGATTTAATGGCTTTTTCCCTGTTTCTCCACTGGCTGCGCTCTGTCGAAGATGTAATAATCAGCTCGCCATGTTTGTTTATTCTGTTTTTTAATTTTGCGAGAATGCGCTGTTTCTGAAAATCATCCAGAATTTCTGATTTGTCAACCGGAAAACGCAGCTCCATTTTTGTGCTTACTTTGTTTACGTTCTGGCCGCCCGGCCCGCTGCTGCGACTGGCAGACAAACTTATTTCCTTCAGAAGCTGTTCTTTTGTAAAATCGGAAAGTAACATTCAGTCAGCTGGTTTTACTGATTATTGTCAATTTTTCGACATCGGTAATTTTTATGTTTTTACCTTCAAGTTTTATGATTTCCTCTTTTTCAAATTCCTTTAAAAATTTAATGGCACTCTCTGTCGATATAGAAGCAAAGTCGGCAATATCCTGACGTGTTAATAATTCAAACACATCTTCTTTCAAAAAATCATTTTGCGACAAATAAATCAGTCCCGAAGCCAGTTTTCCACGCATTTGCTTGTAGGAGAGGTTTTTAATGATTTTTAACAGATGTTTTTCATTTTGATAGTTTCTGGAAGTAATTTCCAGCGCAAAACGGGGATTATCCAAAAGTATTTGTGTCAGACTTTCTTTTTCAATCATGCAAATTTTAGAATTCTTTATTGCCTGGGCAGAGTATGTGTGTATATTTTCGCCAAAAATTGAAGAAAATGCAAGAAAATCGCCCGAAACAGCCAGACTTATATTTATCTGTTTGTCATAACCAGTTTGCAGATAAACTTTTATCAATCCTTTTACTACAAGTAAAACATAGGGCGAAAAGGCTCCCTGCTTAAAAACAGTTTCACCTTTCATGTACGAAATTTTTGTTTTGTTTTGTGAAATTTGATTCAACAATTTGCCAAATTCTGATTCATTGCACAAAAAACTTTCAGGACTTTTATTATTCATTTTATTTCCGGAATTATTTTGCAAAATTAAAAAAACTATTTATACGAATTGTATTTACAAAATAGCTCAAATTGTTTTGTGAATTTACAATCGGTATTATTACATGCCGGCAACAGGAAAAAACCTGAAATAATATAGTGAACGGCCTTTCCTATTACTGCATCTATTCCTGTAAAATAAGGTTTCAACTCTCTATTTTTGTGCAAAATTATTTTACACATGAAAAAGCGGGTGGCAATTCCGGTTAAAAATGATCTGTTATGCGAAAATTTCAGTGAGTGCAGTCATTATGAAGTTTATGAAATTTTGGGTAAAAATGTTTTGCACAAGGAAACAGTGGTATTTCAGGTAACAGATTTACAGAAGCTTCCCGTTTGGTATAAAGAAAAGGGTATTACCGATGTGATAGTTTATAAAATCAATTCTGAAATAATTAACCTTTTTACAGCATTGAAAATTAATCTGTTTGTTGGTGTTTCGGCAAAACCTGTAAATAAACTTATCAAGGATTATTTAGAGGGCAGGCTTGAATCTGACGAAAAAATAATACGGGAAATCACTTTTTCAAAATAGAGAAAAAATAATAACATCTTAATATATTAGTTATGAAGTTTTTACATACAAGTGTGCATGAAATTGAAACAGCTGCCGAGCTGGAAAAATTAATCAGTGAAAATGAAAATGTAATGGTATCCTGCGGACGTATGGGCCCGA
>CAZXTX010000156.1:0-7097 GCA_964643695.1 uncultured Mariniphaga sp.
CCGGTATTGATACAAAATTCACCATCTCTATTACTTCCAAATATTAACTGAAATTTGATTTATCCGGGAGAAATCTGATTAAAATTTACATTTCACTACCTTTGCCCGATAAATAAGATATTAATGGAACTTTTATCAAATAGCTATTTTGCACTTTTTTTAATAATCGCCATTGGTTTTATAATCGGCAGAATCAAAATTTTCGGCCTCTCGCTTGATGTTTCGGCAATTATTTTTGTTGCCCTGGTTTTTGGCCATTACGGAATAATAATTCCCGATGACTTTCAATACCTGGGGCTTGTATTATTTATTTTCACCATTGGTATTCAGGCCGGCCCCGGATTTTTTGAATCATTTAAAAAAGAAGGCCGTCAACTCGCTGTTTTTGCCACAATTCTCATAGTTATGGCAGCTGTCATAACCCTTATAATTATTTATCTGTTTAAAATCGATAAAAATATAGCGATCGGACTACTTACGGGAGCTTTAACAAGTACGCCCGGACTTGCTGCGGCAATTGACATAACCGGCTCACCGCTGGCTTCAATCGGCTATGGTGTTGCATATCCTTTTGGCGTAATAGGTGTAATTTTGTTTATCAGATTTATGCCCAAAATGCTTGGAACTTCGGTTAAAAAAGCTGAAGATGAATATCAGTCGAAAATTGACGAGCAGTTTCCTGAAATAGTTAGCCGCAATTTTGTAGTTGAAAATGAAAATGTATTTGGAAAAACTATTGGTGAACTCCGCATAAGACACATGACCGAAGCTGTTGTTTCAAGGGTAATGCAACAGGGAATGGCAATTACCCCGCAAACAGACACAATTTTGCATAAGGGTGATTTAATCAGGGCTGTAGGCAGTGAAGATGCTTTAAAACGTGTAGAATTACTGATTGGAAATACCACTCAAAAAGAGATTCCGCTTGATTCAAATTATGATGTTCGTTCAGTTTTATTAACCAACAAAGAAGTTGTAAACAAGACCATCGGACAGATAAATCTGCTGCATAAATATGGTGCCACCGTTATCCGCATCAGGCGTGCGGGAATTGATATTTCGCCAACTCCTCATTCAAAACTTCAGTTTGGCGATAAACTCATTATTGCCGCAACCAAAGTAAATATTGAAAAAGTTGCCGGTATTTTTGGAGATGATCGCAAACGCCTGTCAGATACAGACATTTTACCGGTAGCCCTGGGAATAATTCTTGGCGTTTTGGTGGGAAAAATAAATATTGAATTAGGAAATTTTGCTTTCAGTCCGGGGCTAACAGGCGGTGTGCTCCTGATTGCACTGATAGTAAGCCGTATTGGAAAAACCGGCCCTATTTTATGGACAATGAGCAGTGCTGCCAATCAGTTGCTGCGTCAGCTTGGGTTACTGTTTTTTCTTGCAGCCGTAGGAACAAGTGCCGGTGCCCAGATAGTAAATATTTTCCATGAATATGGACTGAAATTGTTTTTGTTTGGTGCCGCAATAACACTGCTTCCAATGATACTTACGGCACTTGCCGGAAAATGGTTCTTTAAAATGAATCTGCTGAGTATGCTCGGGGCAATGAGCGGAAGTATGACCAGTACTCCGGGACTGGCAGCTGCCGATTCAATGACTGACTCAAATGCACATTCAATAGCTTATGCAACAGTTTATCCGGTTGCAATGGTTCTGCTGATTGTGGTTGTTCAGTTAATCCCCCTGCTGTTGCACGGTGTTTAACGCCAGGCAGATTCTACTTTGAAAATATCAAGTTTATTAACTATCAGTTCGCCGCCGCTTGAAAACAGAATCAATTCCTCGGCTCCTTTTGTGGGTGTAAAGTTATTCGAAACGGCAACCTGACCCCCGTTTGCAAAAACTTCTACCGATGCCCTGTCAATAAGTATTTCAAGGGTAATTATATTATCAACAGGCATGAGAGGCGCAGAGGTTCCGAGTACCGACAGTACTCCGCGTTTTACATCATACAAAAGCTCCGAACCGTTTTTCTTTTTGCTGTGGCGAATAAAAAATCCGAAATTATTGCAGGTTTTCAGGTCAAATTCACCAATAATATGTAAACAATCGCCTTTTACTTTCTTTACAAGATTCTGATTTATTCCCGGAATAAGCTTTTCGTTTTGCCAGCTCTGCTTTTTCCCGTGCAGTTTTTCAATTTCCTCAACCGGTTTTCTGGTAATCTTATAACCAAAATTAAATCTGGTAAGTTCAAGCTCTGTCGGAAAGGTCATCTGACCGTTAAAAGGCATATCCGGAAATTTTCCGTCACGCATCCATGCAATCTGAATTACACGTCCGTCATCATCCGGAATATTACTCCAGGTTTGTGTGGCATAATAGTTTTTTCCGAAATCGCTTCTCATTTTGGCTGTTTCGGGTGCAAACTTTTCACCATCGAAATTACCAATCAGATAACTGCCGTCACCGTCAAAAAGTACCCATTTTGTTTCTTCAGGCCGGTTGGAAACCTGCATAGGAACAAGGTCCGGGCATTCATAAAAGCCGAACACATGACTTTTGTATTCCCAGTCAATTAAGTTTTCGGAAGTATAAAACGAAACACCTTTCGAGCGCTCTTCTTCAGTACTTTTTCTGTACAAAACCATAATGAATTTTTGAAACGGCTCATGCCATATTACTTTCGGATCACGGGCATCATCGTTTTCATCAAAAGGAATAACCGGATTTCCCTCATATTTTTCCCAGGTTCTTCCACGGTCAGTACTGTATGCAATGCGCTGTCCGCAATTCTGACTGGTATAAAATGCAATCAGCGTTTTTTCACCACCTTTTTGTTTACCGAGAACATTTTTATGATCAACAATTGCCGAACCCGAAAAAGCAGTGCAATCCTCAATATCTTCCGAATTTTCGTCAGGATACAGAGCAATCGGCATATGCTCCCAGTGAACCAAATCTGTACTTATCGCATGCCCCCAGTGCATATAACCCCACTCATTGCCTTTCGGATTATACTGATAGAACATGTGATATTCGCCATCGTAATAAACCAGTCCGTTCGGGTCGTTATGCCAGTTTTTTTCGGGTGTAAAATGAAATTGGGGACGATACAATTCATTATAGTAACTCTTATCAGGTTTTGACGAGGGAAATAAAAAAACTGAAACCAACATGAAAATAATTAAAAGAGTATTTTTAATCAACTGCATTTTTTGAATTTTTGACTGTTTTTCGGGATGCAAGATAGAAATTTATCAGCATTTAATTACAAAGCAAAACCGGTCTTTTAAAAACCATATTAAAAATTGCTGCTGCCATTATATTAAACAAAATTGTTGTTCAAAATTAAAGTTTGAAACAAATGTTATTTTTACAGTCATAATTAAGATTATTACAATAACATTTCAAAAAAAGTGAATCCGTTATGCAGTACGAGGGTAATATTTTTAAAATGCGGACAGAGCAGGCAAGCCCGGTAAACTATTTTTTACCTGTGGGTGAACATGAAATAAAAATGAACGATTTTGCCGGAAAGGAGATAAACCTTTTTTTTACAGGCCAAATTAATTGTATTTCGTGCGGTAAAATTACAAAAACATCATTCAGTCAGGGATTTTGCTACAGCTGCCTTCAAACTGCACCCGAAGCCGGCGAATCGGTAATCAGGCCTGAATTGTCAAAAGCCCAGTTTGGTATTGCACGCGACATGGAATGGGCAAAAAAGCACGACCTGATTGACCATATTGTGTATCTCTCATTTACAAGTGAATTAAAAGTGGGTGTAACACGAAACACCCAGATTCCCACACGCTGGATTGACCAGGGTGCCGAAGAAGCAATTCAGCTGGCAAAAACACCAAACCGCCATATTGCAGGAGTAATGGAAGTTTTTCTGAAAAGATTTTACAACGACAGAACAAACTGGCAGGCGATGCTTAAAAGTAAAGGAAACAGTGAAACCGACCTTTTAAAAGAAAAGAAAAAAATATATGAACTTTTGCCTGCCGAACTCAAAAAATATTACTGCACAAACGATGAAATAACAAAAATTGAATATCCTGTAAATGAATTTCCGGAGACAATTAAAAATACAGGTTTTGACAAAACACCCGATGTAACAGGAATTCTTTCCGGAATTAAAGGGCAGTATCTGATTTTTAAAGATGGTAAGGTGCTTAACATCAGAAAACATAACGGATATTATTTAAAAATTCAGCTCCCCGGCTGATTTTTCTCATTTCACAAAAAAGATTCTGTTAAATCATTCAGTTTTTAACTATTACCCGATATATCACTGTTCGTACATTTGCAAAAAATGTTTAATTTGGCAACTGCAAAAAATTTGAAGAATTTCTTCAAAAAAACTAAAAGTAAAATCAAAAGATGGAAAATATAGACTGGCAGAATTTAGGTTTCGGATACCGCAATACCGATTATAATATCCGGTGCAGTTACAGCAACGGCCAATGGGGAGAACTGGAAGTCAGCACATCATACAGGATTGACATGCACATTGCTGCCACTGCACTTCATTACGGACAGGAAGTTTTTGAAGGGCTTAAAGCCTTTAAGGGGAAAGACGGTAAAATCAGAATTTTCAGAATGGATGAAAATGCAAAGCGGATGCAATATTCCTGCGAAGGTATTTTAATGGCTCCCCTTCCGGTTGAAAAATTTACGGAAGCGGTGAAAACGGCGGTAAAAATGAATGAACGGTTTGTTCCGCCATACGAAAGCGGTGCATCACTCTACATCCGCCCACTTTTAATTGGTACCGGAGCTCAAATTGGTGTATGCCCTGCCGATGAATATCTCTTTATAGTTTTTGTTATGCCGGTAGGCCCATATTTCCCCGAAGGTTTTAAACCTACCAATCTGTTAATTTTACGGCAATATGACCGTGCTGCCCCGCAGGGAACAGGTAAATACAAGGTGGGCGGAAACTATGCGGCAAGCATGGGTGCCGGAGTAATTGCAAAAAAGAAAGGATTTTCAGCTGTTTTGTATTTGGACAGCAGAGAAAAAAAATATATAGACGAATGCGGGCCCGCCAACTTTTTCGGAATAAAAAACAATACCTACATCACCCCAAAATCGGAATCCATTTTGCCTTCAATTACAAATAAAAGCCTGATTGTACTTGCCGAAGAGATGGGGCTAAAAGTTGAACAAAGAAAAGTTCCATATGAAGAATTAACGGAATTTGAGGAAGTTGGCGCCTGCGGAACCGCTGCCGTAATTTCCCCCATAAAAGGTGTTTACGATGCCGATAATGACAAGTGGTTCAGATACGGAAATCAGGAAGAAGCCGGCAAATGGTCGGCAAAACTGTACAACAAGCTTCGCGCTATTCAGTATGGCGATGAAGAAGATAAATACGGATGGACTACTATTGTTGATTAATACAATATTTCAATATAATTTTTTGAAAGCTTCCGAATTTTCGGGAGCTTTTTTTAATTGCTGTAACTTTTCCCTTACTTGTACGTCTTATCCGGTATGAGACTTAAAACAACAGATGACGGTAAACGAATATAACGATGCGGTTAACCTTTATTCCGACAGAATTTTCAGGTATGTTTTGAAAAATATCAGAAATCTGCATGCTGCCGAAGATATTGTTCAGGAAAGCTATGAGAAACTGTGGAAAAACATTGAAAATGTTGACGGCACCAAGGTTAAGGCTTATCTGTTTAAAACAGCTTACCACGCCCTGATTGATTATGTAAGGAGAGAAAAACGGTTCAGCTATTCTGAAGAACTCAAAATTCCTGAACAAAGCTATGAAAACAATTATTCAGATTTGAAAGAAATTCTGAAAGAAGCTGTTGATTGTTTGCCCGAAACTCAGCGCATGGTGCTGCTGCTGCGTGATTATGAAGGATATTCATATAAGGAAATCGGCGAAATTGCCGGGTTAAACGAATCTCAGGTGAAGGTTTATATTTACCGGGCAAGGGTGTTTTTGAAAAATTATATTGGAAACATGGAAACAGTTGTGTAGTATGAAGATTACGAGAGAAAATTATGAAGAATATTTTCTTGATTACTTAGAGGGTAATCTAAATAAAAATCTGGTGAATGAGTTTGAAAACTTTCTCATTCAAAATCCTGATTTAAAAGATGAACTTAAAAATACCGGCAACTTTAAGGCAGAGCCTGAAAATTTCACTTTTCTGAAAAAAGAAAAGCTTTTTAAAAGCAGATACGAGAAGGAAACCGAATTCAATGAAGCAACTGTTGCCCGAATGGAAGGCGACCTTACCGATACCGAAACTGAAGAATTTGAAAAATTCCTGAAAGAAAACCCTGAGAAACTGAATGAAGCTGAGCTTTTTGAAAAAACAAGGCTGATACCTGATGAAACAATTATTTTCAAAAATAAAAGCAGACTTTACCGTCATTCAGCCGGGAAAAAGATAATTATGTGGTCAGTCAGGATTGCTGCCATTTTGGTTGTAGCTTTTTTTATCTCCCGAATTGCCGGTTATTTTTTTAATCCGGATGTTTTACCTAAAAACCGGATTGCTGTTTCAGACCTGAAAAAGAATCTTGAAGATGAAAAGCCGGAATCTGTGCCGTTTGATATAGAAAAAGAAGTGGTTACAACGGTAATCCCGGAAGCAGATTCTGAAACAATTAAAAAAGAGACTAAAAAAATCAAACCTGTTCAAATTACAAATACAACTTTAAAAAGCGAAGCAGAACAGCAGCATATTGCAGAAGTCAGGGTACCGGTTGAGCTTCCGGCAAAAATAGCCTCCAGAGATGTTTCACTGACGGCAAAATACAGTGACCTTTCACTGATGCCGGTGAACAGCAGAGTTACTGAAACCGAAAAAAAAATTCATGATGAACGGCTGTTTGCAGATATTATAAAGGAAAAAACAGGATTTGAAAAAATAACTTTAAGTAAGGTTGTAACTGCCGGCCTGAATATAGTTTCGGCAGTAACCGGACAAAAATTCAGTTACCGGACCAATGACGAAGGCAGGGTGAAAGAACTGAATTTTGATTCGCACCTGCTGGCTTTCGATATTCCTGTAAACAAAGACGACAAATAACTTAAAAAGGAAATTTTCAGCCGGTTGTAACTTTTACGGTTAACAGTTCGTCTGAAAAGCATAACAACAAAA
>CAZXTX010000157.1:0-7034 GCA_964643695.1 uncultured Mariniphaga sp.
AATTTTCAGTTCAATGCTGCCCTTACTGCAATCAATATTGCCAAAGTGGAACACTAGGTGGCTCAACCAAAAGAGGCTCGTAAACCGTTTTCAATGGCTGATATTAAAACTATGAACCACAACAGGTTATTGTTACAACGATTTATTGACGTGTTTGGTGTTAATGCATACTCTGCTAAAAATCGAAATCATGTCAATGAACTTATATATTATGGCACTATTGCCGCTTAATTTTTTAACGAAGTATTGTAACTATATCAGTTGCTATTTAAAATAATAGGAATTAAACAAACATTAATAAACTTTTTCAAATCGAATTGCATCAACAACAATTAATCCTTTTGAGTTTTTATTTAAGATTTCCACATATCCATCACAATTATTAAAGTCGAATTCACCAATAATTAATGACTCATTCGGATCTAACCATTTAGTATCAATTCCATCTTTACTCTTGATATTAACATAAAAGCCATTCATCTTCTTCAAAATAAATTCTTGACTATACAAAGGACTATAAAGTGAAACACGATATTTTCCCTCTCGTAATTTAGGCATAAATCTTACAAATTCCTGTTCTGAACTATTAGAATTAAACAAAAAACTTTCACCTATACATTTGCTCCAGCTTAGTCCTAAATCTGAATTTAATTTATTAGTTAACCAAAAATAATTACTCTTTATACAACTAGAATCATCATTATCAATAACTATCTCATTATTATCTTCAAAACGATGAAAATTTACAACAACCCTTATTAAATAAGGTGAATTAATAAACCCATCATCATGAATAACCAAAAATGCCTCAGATTTTCCTTCTTGTGTATTTAAACTCTCTATTTTAGGAATAAGATTTATTATCATTGAATCACTTCTACTAGTTTTTTCAATTTCAAAATCCAACCAGTCATTACCGTGAATATAATTTACTTCGATTCTTTGTGAATATCTACTATCTGTAAATCCAATAGAATTAAGCATTTTTAAAAAAACCTTCTGCGGTTCAATACTTTGCTTGTTCAAATGTAGCATAGAAAAATTTACAGTATTAGGAATTATAAATTTCGTATAATTATATGAATCCATTTCCCATTTTTCTCTGGGTAAAAAAGAAAAATTATTATCCTGATAAACTTTAAACTCAGGATAAAATGTTGAGCTTCCAGCAATAGTAATATGCTGAGTAATTGAAGAATAATTAATACCATCAAAAATTGTTAATGTAACCGGATAAATACCTGATTTTTGATAAATATGAAATGGCTGATTAGCAATAGAAAAACCTCCATCACCAAATGACCAATAAAATTCGACATCTTGTGAATTTAATCCTAAAATTGATCGAGACCCATCAAACTGAATAATTTCCCCTGTTTTTCCTGGTTTTAAAGGTTTAATCTCTGCTTTTAATGTTTTTGATTTATTTTTTTTATTTTCAAGAATTTGCCAAAAGATTATCCATGGATCTATAAAAAACTCATCAAAGCCAGGTTGTTTTACTTTAAATACAAAATGAGTATGTGTATGGGCACCAGCTAATGTGCCAGCAGAAAATGCATACTTTGTTCCTTTATTTATTTCTTTAAATTCAGGAACAATCAGTTCATTATGATGATGTGTTTGTACAATCCAAATATCTCCATTATCCCAGTGCTTAAAAGCTCTCCACCTATTATTATTATGACCCGACTTTAAGCTATTAAATGTATAATTATAATCAAAAGACACAGGTGCCCATAATGGTGAATTAGAAGGCATATTTATATCTAATCCACCATGTAAGTCGGTACCAAAATAAGTTCCCAACCATGTATCTTCACCGCGATAACAAAGTTTCACATCAGGATAATATTCTGAAATAGGGCACCAAGTGGTGATTTCTTCCGGGCTTATAGGTAGCGAAGCATCATGCAGTGCAAGCCTGACTTCTTTTTTAGGTAAGCAGTCACCATGATTTTCATTATAAAATCGATCGATACTTTTTACAGCATCAAACCAAATTCTCAATCCATTAACATTATAAGGTTCATAAAATGATTCTTGCACTGGAACATACCTAATCATTTCAAGATTCTGACCATCAATATTAACAATACATTTCATTTTGTATACTGAAGCATCGGTTGAGGAGCCTTGTCCAGGTAAATCTATTGTTGAAAAAATGATTTCAGATTCATTCTTAATTAGCTTTAAATGAACAATTCTACCTGTTTGCAACTCATATTTTACCTCATCACCTTCATTTAACTCAACAACGGTAAGTGTAATTTTTGAATTTATTTCAAAAACATCACAATATGAATTTAAATGCAAAAGAAAGGTAAATAATAAGATTAGGTGACAGGATTTTATTTCTTTTTTAAAAAAAGTAAGATTTTGAGAATAATTATTCATGATAATAAATTTTATTTATTACTAATGCATAAGTCGTTGTTTTTTACAATTAACACTTTTAACTTAAAAAAAAGGAATTTCATTCTGTTTTTCAGGGTAATTATACTTTAGAATAGAATGAAATTCCATAAAGTTTATTGATTTACCGGAGTGACATCAAATATTCCTGGTAAAGGACTTGGAGCATTTTTATTAGCTGTTATTTCATCTTCATCATATAGAAATCGCTCGGGAAGTTTATCTCCAGTTGAAGGAGAAAGTTTAATTCCAATTGATTCCTTGCGAGTCCTTCTGACATCATTAAAGCCTAAAAACTGACAAAAAAATGTAACATATCTTTCTTCTAATATTTCCTTAAGTATTGCATTGTTATTATTTAGACCTTCTGAATTTTTTATTCCCCCCAATTCAAAATCTATTTCATCATATGGTTCATATTTTAAAGGAAAATCTGCAATATAAGAAGGGTGGATATATCCACCGGAATTCATAAAACTTCTAAATTCATTTAAATGATCTAATGCCGTATGAAAATCTTTAGTTCTTGCAGCTGATTCAGCAAGAATAAGTAAATTCTCTTGATATGTAACTAATTGTTCCGGTTCTTCCATTCCAATAATACCTGTAAAATTATCCCCACTACCTAATGAAAGATGATTGGGTTCAATTTTTCCAGTAATAGTACCGGATTGTAAAAAGTAATAATTGAATCTTGCTTCTTCATTTGTTTTAGAGTTTCCTCTGTAATTATTGTTATCAGGATCAAGCAAAGTTATAAGAAATGCATTTTCTGAATTAACATCGCCAGCACGATCTGTTACTTGATGGTTGTATATACTATTTCTCATTCCTGCAGTTGTTGTGCATGGGCCAAGCATTGAATTTGAATATTTACTTATTCCTTTTAATGCCTCTTCATAAGCTTTATTATATTCTTTTGTTTCGGTAAAAAATCTAGCTTTAAGCGTATATGCCACTTCAATCCATTTTTTTGCATCTCCGTTAAAAAAAATATCTGTTTCATTTGGTAATGAACCAATACCCGAGTTTAATGCTATTATAGCTTCATCTAACAGCTTTTGAACTCCAGAATAAACTTCTTTCTGTGGATCAAAAACTGGATTAGGATATTCGATGTGATTACAAATTTCAGAAAATGGAATATCACCATATAAAGCTGCTGCAGTTCCAACAGAATGAGCTTGAATAACCTTCGAAATTCCTATTCCTAATTGGTTATTTATCGCTTCATATTTTTCTATTACTAATTTTAGTTGATTATATACTTGATAATAAACAATTCTTAATGCTGTATTTTCTCCTGCGGCAATCGAATAATTTTGATAACTTTGATATTGTCTTTGAATACCTGTCATATATCCAGACCACATGTTTGAAATTATAAGTATTCGATTACCAAAGTAATTTTTATGGTTTACCATGGCTCCAGTTAAAATCAGATCTGCAGGGGCATCAGTTGTAGCATTAGGATTAATATTAATATCCTTTACAAATGATTCACAAGATATTATTATTATACTAACAATACAAATACATATTATCTTGATTAATTTTTTCATAATGTTTATAGTTTTTAAAAATTAAATTGAATGGAGAATAAATATGACCTGGTACCTGGATTTTCGAAATAGTCCATCCCACGTCCCATAGTGGCTTGCGTTTGATTGGTGTCAGGGTCTACACCAGTAAGTTTTGTCCAGAGCACCAAATTCCGACCTGACAAATTAAATTCAATCGATTGTAATTTTGTTATTCTTTTAAAAGATTCTGTCTGTAAGATATAGCCTAATGATACATCTCTTAATCGCGTCCAACTTCCATCAACTACAAATTGTTCTTTAAGTGCTCCAAATCCTCCTCCAACTGTAGTATACCAAGATTCATCCAATAATACCGGTCCTGCACCAAGATCTGCTACATTACCTCTAACTGTAGTCCCGGCAAGGATTGTTTCACCTTTGTAATTTTTAAGGTCCCTATCAGTCGTAACTTCGTTACCCACATCTACGTGTGTGCCATGTGTATACATCACACTCCTTGTTCCATCATAGAAATCACCTCCTTGTGAGGTTTCTATGGTAGCACTCATCATAAAATTTTTATACTTCAAATTTAACCCTATCCCACCTCTCCAATCAGGATTGGGATCACCAATTTTAGCGTCAGTTCCAATAACAAGCGGAAAACCGTTGACATCATAAAGAATATTTCCTTTATCGTCTTTATCATAATGTCCACCCATAAAAATTCCTACAGGTTCACCTTCAACAGCATACTGAGCCATAAAGCTGCCTACTCCACCAACGAAAACACGAGAACTTCCGGCAAGGTCGGTAACTAAGTTTTTATTTTTACTATAATTTGCATCTAAAGAAATAAGTAGATTCTTTCTGCTTAATAGTTTATACGAAAAATCCAATTCTAAACCTTTGTTTTCCATGGAGCCAATGTTCTGATACTCAGAAGCAAATCCTGTAGATAAAGGTACAGGAACAGACAATAAAAGATCTGTTATTGTGTTCTCATAATATGTAATACCCATAGATAGTTTATTGTTAAATAATCTCAAGTCTATTCCAGTTTCGTATTCTGCTTTCTTTTCTGGTTTTAAAAACTGATTTCCTCTGTCTGAACTTTGAAGATAAGCACCATTTCCATATAGGGAACTACCTGCTGAAAATAAAGTTTCTGTACTATAAGGTTGTGGCTCCACTCCTACTTCGCCATAAGCTAATCTTAATTTTCCAAATGAAAGGATTTTTGAGTTTTCAAAAACAGGTAATTTTGAAAATTGCCACGCAACATCTACAGAAGGATAATAAAAAGTATTTTTAGATAATTGTCCAAAAGTAGAAGCAGTTTCGCCTGCAAAAGAAAAGTTTAAAAAAACTGAGTTGTAAGCTTCAAAGCCAAATATAGAATAAAATCTTCCACTTCGTCTATTCGTTTTTGAATTACTAAGATTTTTATTAATTGCTTGTGCATTCGAAAAATTTTTTGGACCATCAGCAACTAAAAAATTATTCATCGAACCTGATAATGATAAATACTTTCTATCGTTTAAGTTGAATCCAACAATTAAGTTAGTAGTAAAATTATTAAAGGTGTATGATGTTTTTCCAATCAAGTCTAGATTAGCTTGATTTTCTTTATATAATACTTCACTATAACTACCGTCAAGATTTCCTGCTGAGTTTTTTGGAAAATATGTTTCTCTATGATCGACATAGTTATCAATACCAACTCTTGAGATAAATTCAAACCATTTTAATGGAGTAATGCTCAATTCAGTTTTCCCAATAAACCTGTTTACATCATTCGGATTTAACTGTTCATACATTGTCCATAAAGTGTTATTGTAAACTGGGTTGTTTGTTCTTCCTAAATAATTGCGATAGGCTCGATGACGATTTTCTATAGGAGCAGCATTCGAAGAACTATAATAACTTCCTTTATAATCTGTAATATCAAAATCGTTCGGCATTCTATAATAACCTAACATCATTCCAGCAGTATTATTAGATCTTTGTACTCGATTAGATTTAATAAGTGAATATGCAACATTTGAAGTTAATTTTAAAATATTATTTAATTTACTTTCAATGTTTAATCTAATTGTACTTCTCCTATAATCACTGCTATTTCTAATTACTCCTTCTTGGTATATATCACTCAAACTAAATAAATAATTGGAAGCGCTACCGCCTCCACTTATATTTAAATTATTTTCAATAAAATAACCATTATTAAAAATTAAATCAAATTGTTCTTTTTCGAAAGTTTGTTTCGAATTTTTTTTAATTATTGGATAATATAATTTTCCTGTTTGATATCCCATAAAATATTCTCCAGATTTATTAATTTCATCTTCACCACCTGTTCTATCAGCAATTTTATCACCCCAAGCTGAACCTGACGTAGGATCAAAAATTCCATTTGCACCTTGCCCATAATTTGATTGTTTTTTATGATATAAATTTATTTCATCTAAAGAATAGGTTGTTTTAAACGAAATTTTCATTTTTTCATTATATGAACCACTTTTAGTAGTTATTACAACAACACCATTTGCTGCACGTGATCCCCATAAAGCTGATGCTGATGCTGATTTTAAAACTTGAATTGATGCAATATCCTCTGGATTAAGATCATTCACTCTAGATTGTTGAATTACTCCACTATATACAGTACCTCCAATAATTGAACTATTCATTGGAACACCATCAATTATATAAAGAGGTTGATACTCACCTGATAAAGTATTTTGACCCCTTATTTGAACATAAGAACCACCTCCAGGATCGCTTCCTGAAGATTTCCCAATATATAATCCAGATGCTTTTCCTGCCATTTTGTTTAAAATTCCTGTTTCACCTGAATTTTTCATTTTTTCATTTGTTATTCTAGAGGTAGATGTACCAACATTGTCTGCTAAAGTTTCAAATCCTAATGCAGTAACCACAACCTCTTCAATCCCGATACTTTCTTCCTCCATCACGACAGTAAAGGTTGTTCTTCCGGCAGCTTCAACTTCCTGTGTGCGCATACCTACAAACGAAAACTGCAGTATTATCGCTCCGGTAGGAATAGACAGGGAAAAATTACCATTGCCATCA
>CAZXTX010000158.1:0-7007 GCA_964643695.1 uncultured Mariniphaga sp.
TCGGTATTATACCTATCTTTGAAGAAAGAAAATTTATTAATTTCCGGCACTATTTAATTGAAAAACAACAAGATTAATTATCAAAAATGTACAAATACTTATTCGGTCCGGTTCCGTCAAGAAGGCTGGGAATGTCATTAGGTGTTGATTTGGTTCCCAAAAAAGTCTGCTCTTTGGATTGTGTTTACTGTGAAGCCGGTAAAACCACAAAACTTACAACCGACAGAATGGAGTACATCAAAACTGACAAAATAAAAAACGAACTAACCGATTACTTTAAATACAATCCTGACCCCGACTATATCACTTTTTCAGGCTATGGCGAGCCAACTTTAAATAATTACATTGGTGAGATTTTAAATTTCATAAAAGAGAACAAACCGCAAATTCCGGTGGCAGTTATAACAAACGGAACACTTTTTTACGATAAAGATGTAAGGCAGGCCATCTCCGGAGCCGACCTTGTCCTCCCCTCTCTTGATGCTGCAACCGAAAAAGTTTTCAGAAAGCTGAACCGCCCTGCAAATAATTTGTCTTTTGAAGATTATATCAGCGGACTGATTGATTTCAGTAAAGAATTCAAAGGAAAAATATGGCTTGAAGTTTTTATTCTGCCCGGTTACAATGATTCAGAAGATGAACTGGCCGAACTTAAAAAGATGATACTTAAAATCAATCCGGATTCAGTTCAGCTGAACACCTTAGACAGGCCGGGTACAGTACAAAACTTAAGAGGTGCAACAAAAAAAGAACTGGAACATGTGGTAAATTTCTGGAACCTGAATAATGTTACAATAATTGCATCACCACCCGAAAGAAAGAAAATTCAGACATACAGAACAGATACAGAATCTGCCATTCTAAAAACAATTTCGAGAAGGCCATGCACAATTGATGATCTTGCCAAAACTTTGGGTTTACATGTTAATGATGTAAAAAAGTATCTGGATATTCTGGAATCAGAAAATAAAATAAAAACTACAAAACAGGAAAGAGGTTATTTTTACCGGCTGTAAAAAGCAGAAAACATCTGTATTAAAATTTTCGTTCTTCAAAAAAATCGAAAAACTAATTACGCTTTTTTGAATTTGGAACTTTAAGTTTTTTAATGATTGAATCCTTTTCTGTTTTATTATTTTCTGCAACGGTATTTACGGTAATATCACGAGGATTTAACTTAACAGAAATAATGGTGTCGGATGCCAAACTAAAAGTTTTAATCTGAGTCTGATTTCCCAGACAGGAAATCTTCAACTGCCGGTTACCTTTTTGAAGCAATAATTTATAATACCCTTTTGAATCTGTGATGGTACCTATTCCAGAAACTGACTCATAAACAGTAACATTTTCAACAGGTTTGTCCGTATTATTACTAAACACATATCCTGATACAGAATAAAGTTGTGCGGCTGCAAATTGGGGTAACACAAAAAGAAGTGTAAAAATAAAAAAAGCTGAATTCAATCTCATTGTTTAAAAAATTGTCTTTGTTAAAATGGCTTCTGTCATAATGACAAACAAACGCGAAAAAGGTTGCGTCCGTTATTTAATAAGTATAGCAAAAATTAAACCATTTTCTCATAATAAATTATGACTTTTATCATAATTTGCGTCTTATTTAAATTAAATCTAAAGTATTTACCAAAAATGATGTTGTAAAACAGAGATATTCAGTGAACTAAGGTTCGTTTTTATTCAATCATCTGCTTATTTTTATAAACACTTATTTTATTCCGTTTCATCTAATATAACCGAATATTGAACAACATAAAAAGACAATCAAAAATAGTCACTTAATTATCTTTTGCCTATGAATCCCATTCAATCATTAATCAAGGAACTTGCCGACCAGCATGGCAGGGAGCGTAAAAGTCTTCTTCCAGTTTTACAGGGCTACGTTCAGCATGAGAAATACCTTTCTGAATATTCAATGATAGAAATTGCCCGGGAAATGGATATACCGGCAGCCGAAGTTTTTGGAACTGCAACTTTTTATTCATTTCTGGAAACAAAACCTGCCGGCAAATATATTATACGCGTTTGCAAAACCATTACATGCGCAATGAAAGGTAAAAACCAGCTATTGTTTGCAATAAAGGACATGCTAAAAATTAAAATCGGGGAAACTACTCCCGATAAAATGTTTACCCTGCTTGAAACCAACTGCCTGGGATGGTGTCATAAAGCACCGGTAATGCTCATTAACGATGATATTTATATAGAGGTAACACCCGAAAGAGCCCGTGAAATTATCTCTAATTTATTGAAGGAAAATTAAATTAAAACAGAAAGCAATGCCATATTCATATCAATTAAAAAGGGTGGATTTTATTTTCAGAAATGAAAATGACTGGGAAAAAATTTTATTAACTACCATAAAAAAGAAACCCGATGAAATCATAAACGAGCTGATCAGCTCAGAGTTGAAAGGCAGAGGAGGTGCAGGTTTTCCTACCGGTTTAAAATGGAAACTTACCGCAGAAACGGAAGCACCCGAAAAATATATAATCTGCAATGCTGATGAAGGGGAACCCGGAACTTTTAAAGATCGTGAAATACTCACAAAGGTTCCTTACAAGGTTCTGACGGCAATGGCTGTTTGCGCTTATGTTATCGGTGCCAAAACCGGTTACATATATATGCGTGGTGAATACAAATTTCTTGAGGATGAACTGCAAAAAGCCATTAATGAGTTTGAATACTACTGTAAGGAAATTAATCTCGATTTCAAAATTAAAATTTTTATGGGCAGCGGTGCTTATATCTGCGGTGAGGAAACCGCACTTATGGAATCGATGGAAGGCCGCCGCGGCGAACCGAGAAACAAACCACCCTACCCCACACAAAACGGATACCTTGGAATGCCCACAGTTGTTAACAATGTGGAAACGCTGGTACACACTTTTACAATTTTTAAATATGGTGCCAAAAAATTTTACGACCTCGGTGTTCAGTTTTCACGCGGAACAAAACTTTTTACCGTATCCGGTGATTCACCAAAACCGGGTATTTATGAACTTGAACTTGGAATGAGCCTTCAGGATTTTGTTTATGAATTTGGAGACGGTGACACCAAGGCCGTACAGGTTGGAGGTGCATCAGGTTTTCTGGTACCGCGCAAAAAATTTAAAGACACTGCTATCGGATACGAAGGAAGGCTGGTTGGCATTTCACTTCCAACCGGTGGTTCAATGATGCTTTTCAACAGTTCGCGCTCAATGTACAACGTTCTGGATAATTATCTTGATTTTTTTAATGAAGAATCATGTGGACAGTGTACCCCGTGCAGAGTTGGATGCCAGCAACTGCTGCTGGGAATTAAGGCAGTAAAAAGAGGCGATAAACCTGCCGGTTATCTTGACAAGCTGCTTAAACTGACAGAAACAATGCAGCTTACCGCAAAATGCGGGCTCGGACAGTCAGTTGCAAATTCCTTCTCATCAATTGTTGAAAACTTCAGGGAGGAGATGATTTATTAAAACCAAAAAAATGATGCTATGAGCAAAAAAGTAAATATTACCATAAACGGCATACGTGTTAAAGTTGACAAAGAGAATACAATCCTGGAAGCTGCCGCAGGCCAGGGAATAAAAATACCAACACTTTGCTATCACAAAGACCTTTGCGTTGCCGGCAATTGCAGGGTTTGTGTCGTTGAAGTGGTCGGCCAGAAAAGATTATCGGCAGCATGTGCAACTCCCTGTGAGGAAGGCATGGAAATTCTCACCAACAGCCTGAAAGTAAGAAACTCAAGAAAACATATAATTGAACTACTGTTAGCCGAACACAATGCCGACTGCACCAAATGTTACCGCAACGGAAACTGCGAATTGCAGGATTTGGCATCTGAATATAAAATAATGACTCAGGACTTCATAGAACTGGCTCCGCTGAAAAACTACACTATCGATCTGTTTTCACCGTCAATTATGAAAGATGACAGTAAGTGCATCAGATGCCAGAGATGCGTAAGAACCTGTGCCGAACTTCAGGGAGTAAATGCACTTACCGTTGCATACAAAGGCGACCGCATGAAAATTTCCACATTCTTTGAAAAACCCATGAATGATGTGGTGTGTACTAATTGCGGCCAGTGCATAATCCACTGCCCCACAGGAGCATTAGTTGAAAGAAACTACATTGAAGAGGTTTGGGAAGCCATTGCCAATCCCACAAAACATGTGGTGGTTCAAACAGCTCCCGCCGTAAGAGTAGGGCTTGGCGAGGAAATGGGAATGAAACCGGGCGAAAGGGTTACCGGAAAAATGGTGGCAGCTCTCAAGAGACTGGGATTTGACTCGGTACTGGATACTGACTTCACAGCTGACCTAACCATTATGGAAGAGGGTACGGAACTGTTGACAAGGCTGAAAAAGGCACTGGTTGAAAAAGATCAAAACGTAAAAATACCATTGATTACATCGTGTTCTCCGGGATGGATAAAATATATAGAACATTTATATCCCGATAACCTGAACAATCTTTCTACCTGCAAATCACCACAACAAATGTTTGGTGCCCTCGCAAAAACATATTATGCAAAAGCCCGCAATCTTGATCCTGAAAAGATTGTGTCAGTCTCCATTATGCCCTGCACGGCTAAAAAATATGAGGCACACAGGCCCGAAATGCATGACAGCGGATACCGTGATGTTGACTACGTTTTAACAACACGGGAACTGGCAATAATGATAAAACAGGCAGGTCTTGATTTTGATCTGCTGCCGTCAGCAAAATTTGACAGATTAATGGGTGATTCAACCGGAGCAGGAGTTATTTTTGGTGCTACCGGCGGAGTTATGGAGGCAGCACTAAGAACTGCATACGAACTTGTAACCGGTCGTCCGGTGCCATTCGATGATCTTAACATTATGCCGGTGCGTGGTATGGAAGGTGTGCGGGAAGCTTCCATAAAAATTGAAAATCCGCTAAAAGAGTGGGCATTTCTGGATGGTGTTGAACTAAAATGTGCTGTTGCACACGGATTGATTAATGCAAAAAAAGTGATGGACGCAGTAAAAGCAGGCAGTTCCGAATTTCATTTTGTGGAAATTATGGCCTGTCCCGGTGGATGCCTTGGCGGCGGCGGACAACCAATCCCGACAAATCCCGAAATCAGGCAAAAGCGTGCAGAAGCAATTTATGCAGAAGATGCCGACCTGCCAATAAGAAAATCTCATGACAATCCTGAAGTACAAAAACTTTATAAAGATTTTCTGAAAGAACCTTTAAGCGAATTATCACACCATCTTTTGCATACTACCTATACAAAAAGAGAACGTTACTAAAGCTTTATATGTATCATTTTTAAAAATCCGGCAGAAATTGCCGGATTTTTTTTGGCTCATTTCAGGAAATTTTTCCCATACAGAGACATAACAATATTAATCACAATTCATATACAGCTATATATCAATCAGATACATTTTTGGTTCAAGATTTGACTATTACAACTTTAATAATTCAAATAAATTTTTTAGGGAAGATAAAATTTCGCCATGCATTATTAATGGTTTATAAGGATTCGGGAATAACGAATCCTTTTTTTGTTTTATATTTTAATTTATAATTCTGAAACTGCATATTTTACAATCATTTTGAAATATTTTTCGTTTTTAATATTAATTTCATATTTAAATTTTAAAACCATCTAATTATTTCATCATCAGATAAAATACAGATATTTGAAAAAATTATATTCTTTATTAAAATCTTAAAAAATTATACCAAATGTTTAAAATTCAAACATTAAACAAAATTGATACTGAAGGACTTAAGCTTTTACCTTTGGACAATTATGAAATTGCAAGCGGCATACCCAATCCCGATGCAATTATTCTGAGAAGCTTCAATATGCACGAAACAGAACTTCCTGAAAGTTTGAAGGCAATTGCACGTGCAGGAGCAGGCGTAAACAACATTCCGATTGAAAAATGTACCGAAAAAGGAATTGTAGTTTTTAACACACCGGGGGCAAATGCAAACGGAGTAAAAGAACTTGTGATTGCAGGTTTGCTGCTTGTATCAAGAGACATTGTTCAGGGAGTGGAATGGACAAAAACTCTTAACGGCAAAGGCGATGAGGTTCCTTCGCTTATTGAGCAGGGTAAAAAGAACTATGCCGGACAGGAAATTTATGGTAAAACTCTTGCCGTTGTCGGGCTTGGTGCCATAGGTGTACTTGTGGCAAATGCCGCACAGGATCTTGGCATGAATGTAATTGGTTATGATCCCTACATGTCCGTAAAACAGGCACTTCAACTGAGCAATCAGGTAAAACTGGAATCAGGAATCCAGCCGCTTTTAAGTAAAGCTGATTATGTGACACTGAATATTCCTCTGACACCTGAAACAAAAAATTATATCAGCAGGGAAAAAATCGCAATGATGAAAAACAATGTCAGGATTCTCAACTTTTCACGTGGCGGGCTGGTTGATCTTGATGCTTTGAAGGATGCAATTGAATCCGGCAAGGTTGCACGTTACATTACTGATTTTCCCAATGAAAAAGTACTTAACATTAAAAATGTTATAAGTATTCCGCACCTCGGTGCCTCTACCATGGAATCTGAAACCAACTGTGCAGTTATGGCTGTAAAAGAGCTGAAGGAGTTTCTTGAAAACGGCAATATCAAAAACTCGGTTAATTTCCCTGAAGCTCAAATGGACAGGAACAGTGGTGCCAGAATTCTTATTGCCAACCAAAACGTTCCCAAAATGGTAAGTCAGATTTCAAGTGTATTAGCTTCTGAAGGACTTAACATTGACAATATGCTTAACCGTAAGCGCGATGAAATTGCCTATAACATTATTGATGTTGACAGGCCGGTTGTAAAAGAAGAACTAAAAACAAAGCTGAATGCCATTGACGGTGTTTTTATGGTACGCATAATTCAGGAATAAACAAATATGAAACGAGCATGTAAAATATTTACACTCATAAGTATAATTAAAATCATGCGAGTTACCTGCCTGCTTGTCTGTCGTCAAACAGGAAGGCAGGCATA
>CAZXTX010000159.1:0-6986 GCA_964643695.1 uncultured Mariniphaga sp.
GGGGGAAGCCTTGTTGATGCCAATATTGATCCCGAGCTTAATATTACAAAAGAATTAGGTGTTGATTTCGGATTCTTAAATAACCGCATTTTTGGTGAGTTTACAGTTTATTCAAAAGATCACATTAATCAAATTCAAAATCTGCCGGTGGTTGGGTCATCCGGATTTAGTTCAGTACTTACAAATATGGGTTCTGTATTATCAAAAGGTATTGAAGCATCGCTTACTGTAATACCGGTAAAAAACAGAGACTGGACCTGGAGTGTTACAGGAAACATTTCTTCTTTCAATTCAGTAATTGATGAAATTGATGAAAGGTTTTCCGAAAGATTCTATGATTATGAAGGAAGTACCCAGCTTTCCTTGTTTAAAGGTTCAAAGGTGGGAGACCTGTATGCTGCTGATCCTATTGCATATATTCAAAGCGGAAAATATAAAGGTATGATGCTGACAGGAATCGAAGGTATTATTGAAGAATCAGTTCAGACAACTGATTATATCAAGAATTACGGTTATCTTGGAAATATGAACCCAAAGGCAATTATGGGTTTTAGTACCGATCTCAAATATAAAAACTGGAATCTGGGTATAGTTAGCAGCCTGAGGATTGGCGGAGTTTACCTGTCTGAGACACAGAAAATTATGATTGACGATGGAATGGCTGATATTGGTTATATTTATAAAGATAAATATGACGAATACTGGACAGGAGGCCGTTTCGCAGGAGGCCTGCCAAGTATGCCCGCACCTGATGCAATTTTCCCCGGAGCCGGATGGGAGGAGTATAAGGCTGAATATTCGGGATTCATGGAGTACTACAACAGTGATCCGCGTTATTTCGGTTACTGGAATGCCGTATTTATTGATGTTACTAAAGTTGATCTTTCAACATTATCTCCGGAGGATAAATTAAATCTTCCTGATGACCATTATATACTGAACGGAGCAAATCCTTTATATACTCTTTATGCTCATCCATATTATATGGAAGGCCAGGAACTCTGGTCAGGAGCACAATTCCGCACATGGGATGCCACCAATTTTAAAATTAAAGAAATCAATCTGACTTATCATCTGCAAAAAACTGTAGTAAGCAAATTAGGATTACAGGATGTGGCATTTACTGCTTTTAGTAAAAATCCATTTTTCTGGGCAAAAAACAGAATGAATGAAGACCCTGAAACAGCTTTTAAGGATGGGATTTCCGGAATGGGTATAGCAGAATTTGGTTTACCGCCGATTCGTTCAACAGGTTTGAAAATTACAGTTGGATTTTAATTAAGATAAAATAATTGATTATGAATAAATCATTAAAATATATTACCATTGTTTTTCTTTTAGTCATGAGTTTTTCATGCCATGACTATCTGAGAATTGACGAAAGACAAACTTCGTTTGACGTGAACTATTTTTCTTATTCACGTTACCAGTTAACTACGGGTATCGTGAATACAGCTAAATTTTATGGTACTATTCCTGAAACTGATCCGGACAGACAACTAACTCTATATTTTATGAATTGTTACTCAGGTGATCAGACAGCTACATATTATACTGAATTTCAGGATAATTGGGGAATGAAAAACTCAAATCCCTATACTGAACAGTTTCGTACACTTGCTGCTGTTAACAGATTGGCAACAGAAGAAGGTAACATGGCAACAGTTGCCGCAGCAGATATTTTAAAAAGCGTTATTGCAGGATATTTAACCGAAAAGTACGGAGATATACCTTATTCGGAAGCTGTTTTAGGCAGAGAGGGTGAGCTTTTTCCGAAGTTTGATTCACAGAAGGAAATTTATGAATCATTGTTTGAAACTTTGGATAATGCAGTTTCTGTATTATCCAATTCGGCCAGCAAGGGGCTTCCTGCTGATCACGATGTATTGTTTAAAGGCGACAGAACCAAATGGATTAAATTTGCAAATTCATTGAAATTCAGGCTTATGGTTCATTCTTATGAAGCATTTAAAAAAGCCGGTGTTGATCTGTCATCACAAATGCAGTCAATTGCAAGTGGCAGTAATTATATGTCATCAGTTGGTGATAATGCTTCAATCACATTCCCCGCAACCCAGGAGGCAGATTCATGGTATTTGCAGACTAATTGGGGATCGGGAAATAAATATGTAAGACCCAGGCCAACCAAATACTTAATTGATCAGATGAAGGAACTTGACGACCCAAGAATGTATGTGATTTTTGCACCCGCATTATCACCTCTTTCAAGTAAGTCAGCAGAAACTTCAGAAAGTATAAAAATCAATGGTTTTACTTATAATGTTACCTATTATCCTGCTTCTGAAGTTGCACCTACTGCCTTGACTACCAAAGGTAAAGATTTTAATGGAAATGAAATAGATGTTCCTTATGAACTGGATGCAATGTGGTTTGGCACACCTACACCCTTAATCATTCAGAACCTGTATGGCGGTGGTTCACATCTGCCGGGAACTAATTTCCCGTATGATAACCGTCGTATAACAGGTTTTTCACAGTTGATTGCCCAGACTAAAGATAACAGGCTGAGAGCCGTTATGATGGAATCAAGCGAAATGATGTTTTTACTTGCAGAAGCAAGGCAGAAAGGATGGATTTCTGCCGGAACAGTAAAAGATTATTATGAAAATGGCATAAAATTGTCTTTTGAAAGATGGGAAATTGAAAATGGCCCAAAACCGGCCACTCATATAGGTTCAGATAAAATAGTTGAAGATTTTGGTGCTTATTATGCAAAAACCGGAGTTGCACTTGACGGTTCAGCTTCCGATATTGATAAAATTGCATTACAGAAATGGTTATCATTACTTGTAACTAATCATCCTGAGGCTTTAACAGAGGTTAGAAGAACGAAAAAACCTGATTTTGTATTTAAATTAGGTGCTTCATTTTCGCCTTATGAATTCCCGATGCGTTATACTTATCCGCTTAATGAAGAAAGTAATAACAAAGAAAATTACAATGCTGCTGTTTCAGCTTTAGGCGGCAGTGATTTACCATCGGCTAAGATGTGGATATTTAAATAGGTAGTGTTGTTAAGTTAATAATTTGAGGGTGTTACCAAAAAAAGGTAACACCCTTTTTCTTTTTATAACTCATTATAAGTTTAAAATTTCTATTGTCTGAACTTTTAAAAACTATTCCCTATTTTTGCCGGTGAGTATAAAAAAGTAAAAATGGTACAAAAACCTTCAATTCCTAAAGGAACACGTGATTTTTTGCCTTCTGATGTGGCAAGGCGCAACTATATATTTGATACTGTTAAAGATGTTTTCCGGTTGTACGGGTTTCAGCCGATTGAGACTCCGGCCATGGAAAATTTATCAACTTTAATGGGAAAATACGGAGAGGAAGGTGATAAGCTGCTTTTTAAAATTCTCAATTCGGGCGATTTTATTTCAAAAGCTCCGGAAGAAATTCTGAAAGAGAAAGATTCCGGTAAAATAACTTCATATATTTCAGAAAAGGGGCTTCGCTATGATCTTACCGTGCCCTTTGCAAGATTTGTGGTGCAATATCGGAATGATATTGTATTTCCGTTCAGGCGTTACCAGATACAGCCCGTTTGGCGTGCCGACCGGCCTCAGAAAGGCCGTTACCGTGAGTTTTATCAGTGTGATGTTGACGTGATCGGAAGTGACAGCTTGTTAAATGAAGCCGAACTTATACAAATTATCGACGAAGTTTTTAACCGCCTGAGAATTAATGTGGTGGTAAAACTGAACAACCGAAAGATTTTAGCCGGAATTGCCGAAATTATTGGTGAAAACGAACGGCTGACTGATATTACCGTTGCAATTGATAAGATTGATAAGATTGGCCGTGAGAATGTAATAAAGGAACTTTTGGAAAAAGGTGTATCTGAAAAAGCAATTGAAAAGTTGCAGCCTATTCTGGCACTTGAGGGCGATACATTTGAAAAAATTGAAAAACTTGAACAAATCCTTGCCGGTTCAGAAGATGGCAGGAAGGGAATAGAGGAGCTTAAAATTCTTTTCGGGTATATCGAAAAAATGAATCTGAAAGTTGCGGCAGAGCTGGACTTAACACTTGCGCGGGGTTTGAATTACTATACCGGGGCAATTATTGAGGTGAAAGCTGCCGGTATGGAAATAGGAAGTATATGCGGTGGTGGCAGATATGATGACCTTACCGGAATATTTGGAATGCCGGGTGTTTCAGGAGTGGGTATTTCATTTGGTGCCGAACGTATTTATGATGTACTTGAGCATCTGAACCTTTTTAGTGTGGAATCTCCCGAAAAAACTCAGGTTATGTTTGTCAATTTTGGTAAAGAGGAAGAAGCTTATTGTCTGCCGGTTTTATCAGAACTTAGAAAAGCAGGTATAAATTCCGAAATTTATCCTGAAAGTGCAAAAATGAAAAAGCAGATGAACTATGCTAATAAAAAGGAAATACCTTTTGTTGTTTTAGCGGGTGATGCTGAAATATCATCACAAAAATTTGCTTTGAGAAATATGAAAACAGGTGAACAAAAGCTGGTTGACAAAGAGGAACTGAAAAAAGCGGTTGCCGGAACATGAAATTTATGGCAGAAGCATAAAAAGAAAATATTTGAAAATAAAAAAGCCGGGATTCCCCGGCTTTTTATGTCGATTTTGAAACGTTTCTGGCAGAATGGTAAAATTTTAGCAGCCGTTTAAATTGATTCGGTTTCTACAACTTTCGACAGAATATCGGCGTAGGGAATCAACAAATATTTTTTCCCTTCAAAGTCGATTTCTGTACCCGAAAAGCTTTTGTAGATAACCTGATCTCCGGGGGCAATTTCTGCATTTTCAATGTTGCTTATTGCAACAACTTTTGCAACTTCCTGCTTCTCTTTTGCAGAATCGGGGATAATAATCCCGGAAGCGGTTTTTTGTTCCGCATTGTCCTCAGTAAGTTCTAACAGAACATTCTGATTAATTGGCTGTAATTCTTTCATTTTTCCATTCTTTTAATTAAACGTTTAACATTAGTTTGAAGTTAACAAATATTTTCCAATGTTGTCCCGAAACATGTTCTTAGTATCTTCTTTTGTACGTGCTATGCCTGACATCATAACCGGCTGTCCGTTTTTCGGAATATATAAAAAGGCAGGAATGCCGCGTATGCCGAAAACCTGCGCAAGCTCTTGTTCTTTTTCGGTATCAATTTTAAAAACATAAATACTTTCGGCATATTCATCTGATATTTCGTCGAGAATGGGTGAAGCGATTTTACATGGCCCGCACCAGTCGGCATAAAAGTCAATTATTGCCGGTTTATCGCCTTTGTATTTCCACTCACTTGGAGAATTTTCATAATCCCATACCCTTTGCAGAAAAGAGCTTTTAGATAAAAGTATTGCACCACTCTCAATTTCGGCAGCTTTTGTTATCAAATTGTCAGCCATGGTTGTTTGTTCAGCACTCTCCTTGTCCTTGTTTTTAACCTGGCCGGATGTGCAGCTGTTTAATGTGAACAGCACTACAGTAAGAAACAGAATTCCTTTTTTCATTTTATAAGATATTTTAATTTATTCCTAAAAGTTTATTAATTCTCGCTTTATCGAATCCAACAATTATTTCACCATTGATATCAGTTTGCGGAACACCCTGCTGTCCGCTTTTGCGAACCATCTCTTCCGCATCTTTCTGGTTTTTTGAAACATCTACCTCACGGTATCTGATACCTTTTTCCTGAAAATGTCTTTTTATGGTGTTACACCATGTGCATGTCGGCGTGGTATAAACAGTAACATTTTTTTGTGGTTTTTCGGTATCGGTTTGCATTACTGCTGCCGATTTGTCAAAAATTATACTGAATTGTTCCGGTTTATGACATCCTTTCACCATATTTTTAAGTTGTCCGCTTTCAAAATGAAGCAAGGTTGGCACACTGTTGATACCATATTCGGGATGAATATCTCTTACTTCACTTACATTTGCATAACAAAGAACATATTTGTTTTGATCTTTTTCTGATAACTTTCCTGCGTTTTTGAAATTATTAAAAGCGCAGTCACTTTGCTCAGAACCTTCTTTGTATAACAACAACCAGAGGTTTTCGTTCGCAGCGGTTTCGCTTTTTAATTCGTGTAAAGAATCAATTTTTTTCATTCGTCAAAAGTATATAAATATTTAGATATATGAAAGTCTGGATAACAAGCAGTATGCCATTTAAGTTTTTGAATTATTGTCAGGCTGAAAAAATATTTTCTTATTGACGCAACGTTTTTGCAACTTAATTAATCTATATGATAGAATGAATTTTTTAAAAGTAGAAAAGTGATGAAAAAACAAGTTTTAACAATTTTATTTTTGAGTTTTATTTTTGCATTTACAGGTTGCAGTGATGATGATGGTTATTCACTTGGTGACATCTGGGTCGGATTCGGAATGATTGAGCAGGTTAGTTCTGATCCTGTTGAATACCGGATTCATATGGATAACGGCAGAATTTTAATACCGGCCGTATCAGGTTATCAACTGCCGTGGTATTATCAGGGGACCAATGATCCTGCATCACGTTTGAAAACAGGTGACAGGGTGTTGCTTAATTATACGATACTTGGCGATAATGCCGGCAACGATAGTGAAGCCGACCGCTTTTATATAAGGGTAAACTCTGTTAAAAAGGTTTTGCTTAAAGGTATCTTAGATATTACCGAAGAGAATAAGGACAGTATCGGAAACGATCCGATTATTGTAAAAAGTGCCTGGATGACTGATAGTCTGATGAATTTTGAAATAAAATACTGGGGTCGTTACGAAACTCATTTTATCAATTTGGTAAAAGAGCCCGGCGATTTGGAAGAGCCTGTTGAGCTTGAACTGAGGCATAATGCAAACGGTGATCAAAGAGATTTGCCATATGCTGCCTTTGTTTCATTCCGGCTGAAGGAAATAGAGATTGCTGGTGCCGACTCGGTTCAGTTTGTAATCAGTTGTACCGATTATGAAGGGAAACCGTTTGAATACAAGGGAGTATATCATTATTGA